>CAVEBA010000053.1:0-10642 GCA_963613695.1 Sphaerochaetaceae bacterium | reverse complement strand
TTCCCCAGCTGCGCCCCTGCTTCACGTTCCACATCAGATTGTAAGCATCTTCCACGCGAGCGATCATGAAAATCGCCAACACCGCCAAAACGATGAATCCGAACGTTCCCGCGGAGCTTGAATTTGACATCGTGCTTTCCAGCAAATTGTTTGCGAATTCCTGAAGCTCCGGCGCAACGGTCGCGGCGACGTTCTGTCCGGTCGCCGCCGAAGCCGCTTCCGCGGCGTGAATTTCCGCCTCGGTCGTTTCCGGCGCGATGAGCTGCATTGTTTCCGCGATTCGCAGTTTCATCGTCGCCACGGCTTCTTCGCCGCGCACGTTCATCACGATCCCGAAAATCGTGAGCACGAACATGACAAACGGCGCGAGCGCCATGAGCACGTAGTAAGTCAGCGCCGCCGCCTGCAACGGAATTCGATTTGAAAGCGTGCGCGCGATCGTGATTTCCACGATTCGCCACAGCAGGGAAAAAATCCGCATCGGCGCGGAATGCGCCGCCGTTCCCGCAGGTTTCCAAATTTCGTCGTAGATGCCCAACGCAATTTTTTTCGCTCGCGCAAAAATCGCCGCAAAGGAAAATCCTGCGTGCGAAGCGTGTTCGTTAGGTGTCGAGCCGGTCGTGCTTTCGTCGTCGCTCATGTCGGGAAATCATAACGCGCCGCCCGCCCGTCTCAATTCATTTTTCCGCGTTCCCGCGAGAAGTTTTTCTTTTTTTTCGCGCGGTCAAAAAAATTTGCGGGAACGGCGGGAACGCCCTATTCTCGCCGCAGATATTTTTCACCGGTATGGAATACGAAGCAGTCATTGGTCTGGAAATTCACGTGCAGCTCAAGGCAAAGAGCAAAGTTTTCGCGGGAGCGCCCGCGGGCTTCGGCGAACCGCCGAATCGCCTCATTGACCCGACCGTGCTCGCGCTCCCGGGCGCGTTGCCCGTGCTGAACCGCGAATCCGTCGAAAAATCGATGAAATTCGGTCTGATGATCGACGCGAAAATGCCGAAGATTTCCCGCTGGTCGCGCAAAAATTATTTTTACCCGGACAGCCCGAAAAATTACCAAATCACGCAACTCGCGGACGAAGCAATCGTCGGTCCCGGCGAAGTCGAAATCGAGCTTCCGGGAACGTCGCGCAACGTGATGGGCGAACACAAAAAAATTCGCATCAATCACGCGCACCTCGAAGAAGACGTCGGAAAACTCACGCACGGCGGAACGACCTCGCTCGTCGATTACAACCGCGCGGGAACGACTTTGCTCGAAATCGTTACCGAGCCGGACATGCATTCCGCGGAAGAAGCCGTCGCGTTGCTCAACGCGTTGCGCATGATTTTGAACGCCGCCGGGCTTTCCGATTGCGACATGGAAAAAGGACAATTGCGTTGCGATGCGAACGTCTCCGTGCGTCCCGCGGGAACGTCCGAGCTGCGCACGCGCACGGAAATGAAAAATGTAAATTCGCTCACCGGCGTCCGCAACTGCATCAATTTTGAAATTCGCCGCCAGATTCGCGCTTACGAAAACGGAGAAACCGTCGTGCAGGAAACGCGCGGCTGGAACGCCGAAACCGGGCACACGTATTCGATGCGTTCCAAGGAAAACGCGCACGATTACCGCTACTTTCCCGACCCCGACCTCATGCCCGTGAAGCTCGACGAGGCGTGGCTCGAGCGCCTTCGCGCGGATTTGCCCGAAAAACCTTTCGACCGCCAACGTCGCTACATGGCGGATTTCGCGTTGCCCTACACCATCACGTCAGTGCTCGTTCCCGACCGCGCGCTGTGCGAATTTTTTGAAAAATCTCTCGCCGCGTTCCCGAAAGCGCCGCAACACACCGCAAATCTCATCGTAAATGAAATTCTGCGCGAAATCGCCGCCGCGGGAACGGACGCTACCATCGCCGACAGTCGCGTCTCGCCCGAAGCGCTCGCCGGGCTCGTCGAATCCGTCGAGACGGGAACGATTTCCAAGCAACAGGCGAAAGACGTTTTCGCGGAAATGTGGACGAGCAGGAAAACCGCCGCAGAAATAATTCGCGAAAAAGGACTCGCGCAAAATTCCGATTCCGGCGAACTCGAAGCGCTGATCGCCGGCGTGCTCGCCGATCCGAAAAACGCCGACGCCGTCGCCTCGTTCAAAAGCGGGAACGAACGCGTAATCAACGTTCTCAAAGGGCAAGTAATGAAAGCTTCGCGCGGCAAGGCAAATCCCGCGAAGGCGGACGAAATCATGCGCCGACTGCTCGCGTAAGCAGCGTTCCCGCGCGCATTTTTTCGCGTTCCCGCGTTGGCACCTTTTCTGCAAAAACGGAATTATGAACATGGACAGAAACCAATTTCCCGCGTGGCTTCGCGATTGGCTCGTGCTTTCCGCCTCCGTAATGTTCGCGACGTGGGCGCTCGACGGCATTTCCTGCTCGAGTCCGCTGACGCTGCTCCTCGTCGCCGCGACAATCAGCCTGCTCAACACGTTTTTGCGTCCGCTGTTGCTGTTGATTTCGCTTCCGTTTTTGATTGCGACCATGGGCGTCGGCATGATTCTCGTGCTGTGGCTGATTAACTCGTGGTTTCTCTACATCGCGGGAACGCTCTTCCGGGATTTTTACGTCGCGAGCTTCGCCACGGCGATGTGCGGCGCAATTTTCATTTCCGCCGCGCAATTCTGCCTAAACGCAATTTTCGGAATTCCGCATAAAAAAATTTCCGTGGGCGGGAACGAACCGCCTCCGCCGCCGCGCCCGCGTTCCCGCCATCGCGAGGACGACGACGATGCGATCGATATTTGATGCAAAGCAAAAATTTTCGTAAAAAAATTTGAAATTTTCCCGAATCGGGCAAAAACTTTTTCCGTAAAAATTTATGGCAACAAAAAAATCTGAAGACAAAAAAGCCGCCGCTCCCGTCAAGGGCGCATTCAAGCGGGAAGACGCCGTCAACGGGCTTTCCGCCGCCGAACGCAAAGCGCTCGACGCCTACGTCGCGACGTATCTGAATTATCTCGGCATCGCCAAAACCGAACGCCGCGCCTACGCCGAAGCCGTTCGCTTGCTCGAAGCGCGCGGGTTCAAGCCGCTCGCCGGATTCAAGACGCTGAAGCCCGGCGACAAGGTTTATCGCGGATACCACGGGAAGACGCTCTTCGCCGCCGTTGTCGGCAAAGACGCAGTTTCCGGCGGTGTGCGCGTCGTCGGCGGGCACACGGACGCGCCGCGCATCGACCTCAAGCCCGTGCCGCTTTGCGAGAAAAACGGCATCGCCTATTTCGACACGCACTACTACGGCGGCATCAAAAAATTCCAGTGGGTCGCGCACCCGCTCGCGCTTTACGGCACCGCCGTGCGCAAGGACGGATCAAAGGTCAACATCGCAATCGGCGACAAACCCGGCGATCCCGTTTTCATGATTTCGGACATTCTCCCGCACCTCGGACAGGAACAGGCGGCGAAAGTTATTTCCGAAGCGTTCCCGGGCGAAAATCTCGATTTGCTCATCGCCACGACGCCCTGCCCGAAAGCCGAGGACGACGATGCCGTTAAAGAAAAAGTGAAACTCCACGTCATGCGCATTCTCGAAAAAGAATACGCGCTCACGGAACAGGATCTCATCAGCGCCGAACTCGAAATCGTTCCCGCGGGAATGCCGCGCGAAATGGGGCTCGACCGCTCGCTCATCACCGGCTACGGCCACGACGACCGCATTTGCGCGTTCGCGGGACTGCAAGCGATGATGGACATTCGCGGCGTTCCCGCGAAAACCGCCGTCGTTTTGCTCTGCGACAAAGAAGAAATCGGCTCCGTCGGCGCAACCGGCATGGATTCGACATTTTTCGAAAATTCAATCGCCGAGCTCGTTTTCCGCCAGGAGAAAAACTACTCGGACATTCTCGTGCGCCGCGCGCTCGAAGCCTCGTCCATGCTCTCGGCTGACGTTTGCGGAGCGGACGATCCGCTGTTCCCGAACAGCTCTTCGCCCGGCAACATGGCAAAACTGAACGCCGGACCGAGTCTCACCAAATACACCGGTTCCCGCGGGAAAGTGATGGCAAACGACGCGAGCGCAGAATTCATCGCGCGCCTGCGCGAAATTTTCGACGCGGCGGGCGTTGTCTGGCAAGTCGGCGAACTCGGTCGCGTGGACGTCGGCGGCGGCGGAACAATCGCCATGTATATGGCACGCTACGGCATGAACGTAATCGATATGGGAACGCCGTTGCTGAACATGCACGCGCCGTGGGAAGTCGCTTCCAAGCTCGACACCTACATGACCTACAAGGCATACAAAGCCTTCTTCGAAGCGAAATAATCGCTCTCAAAAAAAAACGTTCCCGCGAGCACCGCCCCGCGGGAACGTTTTCTTTTGCGCCGGGCGTGCGGGAACGTCAGAATCGGCGTTTTTCTCCCGGGTCAATTTACAATTTTAAGAAAATGCGCACGAACAATCCGCTCAACGGAATCAGGAAATTTTACGATGCCGTCGTCATCGGCTCCGGGCTTGCCGGGCTCACCGGCGCAAATTACCTTGCGAAGGCGGGACTTTCCGTGCTGTTGCTCGAGCACCATTATCAGCTCGGCGGGCTTGCAACGTATTTCAAGCGTCCGGGCGGACACATTTTTGATATTTCGCTTCACGGGTTCCCGCACGGCATGATTAAGTCCTGTCGAAAATACTGGACGAAAGAAATCGCCGATTCCATTCGCCAACTCAAAGACATTCGTTTCGTCAACCCGGAATTCAACGTGCGCACGACGTTTGACCGCGAAGATTTCACGCGCATTCTCATCGAGCAGTTTCGCGTTCCCGCAGAGCGCGTCCGCGCGTTTTTCGAACATCTTGCGCAGATGAATTACTACGACCGCGACACGCGCACGACGCGCGAGCTGTTCGAAGAATTTTTTCCCGGACGCACCGATGTGTGGCGTCTGTTGCTCGAACCGATTGCCTACGCGAACGGCTCCACGCTTGACGAACCCGCAATCACTTACGGCATCGTGTTTTCCAACTTCATGAGCCGCGGCGTGTTTATTTTCCAAGGGGGAACGGATTTGCTCATTCAGAAAATGACCGACGAGCTCAAGAAAAACGGCGTCGATATTCGCCGCTCCTGCCTCGCGGAAAAAATCCTCACGGAAACGGGCGCCGACGGCGTTCCCGCAGTGCGCGGCGTGCGCGTGCGCGATGTGCGTTTCGGCGAAAGCGTCGAAGTCGCGTGCCGCGCCGTGCTCTCGAACGCAAACATTCGCGACACCGTCGAAACGATGCTCGACGCGGGCACCGTTCCCGCGGATTTTCTCGCCGAATCCGAAGCCGTGCGCGTGAACACGTCTTCCTGCCAAGTTTACATGGGCGTGCGCGAGGGCGAAACGCTCCCGCACATCGGCGATCTCGTGTTCACGTCCGCCGCGCCGAAATTTTCCAGCGAAGAGCTTGTCGATTTGCACACGACTTCGCGCACCTACTCGGTTTATTATCCGGACACGCGCCCGCAACGCACAACGCCGCACTACGCAATCGTCACCTCGATTAATCAAAAATTTTCAAACTGGGAAAATCTTTCCGACACCGAATACGCGGCGGAGAAAAATCGCATCATCGAAGAATCGTTTGCCGGGCTTGAAAAATACGTTCCCGACATTCGCGGGAAAGTCGATTGGGTCGAAGCGGCAACGCCGCGCACCGTGCAACGCTACGTGCGCCACCGCGACGGCACATCGTTCGGCACGAAATTCGAGGGCTTGAAAATTTCGATGGAGCTGCCGGAAAAAGTGCGCGGACTTTATCACGCGGGATCGGTCGGCATCATCATGTCGGGCTGGCTCGGCACAATCAATTACGGTGTCATCACCGCAAATAAAATGGCGCTCAATTTTTCGCGGGAACGCGAAAAAAGTTGACCGGAGAAGCATGATTTTGCCGGTAAAACCGCATGCTACTCCTAAACTCCTCAACCTTTTCAACTCCTCAACTTTTTTTGCCGGAGGCAAAAAAAAATTGAGCGCACTCGCGGCGGCGTGATACCATCGCCGGCGATGAGTTCTCCGATATCAATCGTCAATCCGCTTTGGCGTGACGCTTTTTGGGACGTTTCCGGCGCGTTCGTCAACGACCGCGAAATGCTCCTGTTTCACGATTTTTTTCTGCAAACAACCGGCGTTAAGCTCATAAAACTCGTGCACGGCTCGCCGCTTTTTCTTTGGAACAGCGGGCGCGTGCTCCCGCGAGCGATGTGCACGGCGGAGCAGATTCGCGATGCCGGGCTCGCCTACGCGCATCGCGGGATCGCCGTCGATTTGACTTTTTCGAATCACCTGCTCACGGAAGAACACATGTCCGATCCCACCGGGAACGCGATGTTGAATTTTTTCGAAAAACAAAATCCGACCGGCAACAACGCCGTCATTTGCGCTTCGGACGTGCTTTTTGAGCATGTCGGGAAAAATTATCCGAAGCTCAAACGCGTTTCGTCCATCCTCAAAGTCGCCACGGAAAACGGGCGCGGGAACGCCGATTACTACCGCCGGCTTGCGGAGCGTTTCGACAAGGTGATGATTCACCCGGACGATTCCGTGAATTTTGAAATGCTCGAAAAACTCGAGGACAAGGATCGCTACGAAATTCTCGTCAACGAATATTGCATTCGCGGCTGTAAAATTCGCCCGTGGCACTACAAATATCTTTCCTCGCTCGCGCTGAATTATTTCGGACACACGGATGAAAAATTCGACGAACGCTGGAAAGTCAACGGTTGCTCCGATCTCAACGTGCTCGTCGGCGATCCCGAACGCAACGTTGCGGCGCTGACGCGCGACGAGCTCTGCCGCCTTTACGATCTCGGTTTCCGCAAATTCAAAGTGCAGGGACGCGGCATGACCAACGGCGCGGGAATGCTTTTCGACCTGCTTCGTCTCGCATTGCGCGAAGACGCGCCGGGAGAAAATTTCGTCGCCCGCCTCAAGTTGCAATTCCTTGAAGCCACGTCCACGCTCAATCCCGCAATCTGAACGAAAAGGAAAAAAATTCTATGAGCAACATTTCCGTTCCTAGCAATTTCGTTTCTCTCGATCCCGCCGCTCCCGCGGGAACGCCCGTGCCGTTCACGTCCATCGCCGCCGCCGAAGCATCGCAGGAAAAGAAACTCGCGATTCTCGCCGATTCCGATTTTCCCGAAGCAAAATGGAATCTCGGCGGCGTTTTTCTCTACGATGAATCGCTGACGATTCTCTGTGATTTCGCGCAGGAAAATTTTGACCGTTCCCGCGCAGTCGCGGAAACACACGGCGCACCGCCCTGCGCGTGGACGCTCGAGTGGTATGGTTTTCGTCCGCTCGTTTCTCCGAACGACATCGCCGTGCGTCTCAAAAAAATCGCGCGCAAACCCGCCGCGTTCGTGCTCAATCTCGACAACCCGCACGTCGCGGAATCCGAGCTGGGCGACGCCATCGGCAACACGTTGCTCAACTACGTTTCGCAAATGCCGCGCGCCGCAGTGTCCGTCGCTTCGGAAATGCTCGCCGGGCACATCAGAAAAAATTTCCCCGCGCTCGCGATTCGCGCCGGCATGAACAAAGTCATCGCAGAAAACGGACGCGGGAACGTCGAATACTACCGCGATGCCGCGAAAAAATATTCCCTCGTTGCCGTGCATCCGGACGATGCCGCCAATCCCGCGTTTATGAAAACGCTCGCCGACGAAATCGGCGCGGAAAAATTTGAAATCACGCTCAACGATTCCTGCCTGCGCCGTTGTCCCGTGCGGGAACGCCACCTCGCCGCGCTCGCGAAAATCCGCCGTGCGCCCTTGGATGCCGAACCGTTGCGGGAACGCCATCAAGTGCTCGCCGAATCAAAATGCGAAGACGTCAGCACGGCAACCGATGCAAATGCGCCGCGCGCCACCCTGCTCTCGCGCGACGAATTGCGCGCGCTCTACGCGCTCGGCTTCCGCCGATTCCGCATTCAAGCGGAAACGCTGCGCAGCGAAATTTCGTTTTTCTGGTCGGCGTTCGGTTGGCTGATTTCGTCAAAACCCGAACATTGGCACTACACCGGGCTCATCGCATCTTCGCTCATCACGAAAATTAAAGAACCCGTTTCCGTCTTCCCCAGCGGGCTCGCGCCGTTCGTCAAACGCAAATACGACTGATTTTTTCGAGCATGAGCAAAGTCAAATCCATGACCGGCTACGGTCGCGAAATTTTTTCCGTCGGGAACGCGGATTTCTCCGTCGAAATCACTTCCGTAAATCAGCGCGGGCTCGCGCTCTCCGTTTTCGCGCCGACGGAATGGGCGCCCGCCGCGGAACGCCTGCTCGCGCCGCTCGTGCGCGCCGCCGCCGCACGCGGAAAAATTTCCGTTTTCGTGCGTTGCGGGAACGGGAAAAATTCCGCCGCCGCCGATGTTTTCTCTTGGGACGAAAACGCGCTCGCCGCCACGCTCGCCGCACTCCGCGATTCCGCGAAACGCTTGACGGGAACGGACTTCGCGCCCGATGCGGGAACGCTTCTGCGCCTCGCCGAGTTGCACCGCTCGCGCGCGGGAACGTTGCCGTCGCTCGATGACGAAAGTGTCGCCGCCGCTCTTTGCGAAGCGACGACGCGTGCGCTGAAAAATTTCGTCGAAATGCGGGAACGCGAAGGCGCGAATCTCGAAGCCGACTTGCGGGAACGCCTTGCGCGCCTGCGCACGTGGGCGGAAAAAATTCGCGAAGCCTCGGCGGGAACGGTCGCGCATTTTCGCGATGCGTTGCACGCGCGTCTTGCCGCGCTCGAGCTCGAAATCGATTTGGACGATCCGCGCTTTCTCAAGGAAATCGCGATTTTCGCCGATCGTTGCGACATTTCCGAGGAATTGACGCGCCTTGCGAGCCATTTTTCGCAATTTGAAAATTGTCTCGACGAACCCGAAAGCGGACGCAAACTCGATTTCATCTGCCAAGAAATTTTGCGCGAATTCAACACAATCGGCAGCAAGGCAAACGATGTCGCGATCACGCGTTGCGTCGTCGAAGCCAAGAACGAACAGGAACGCCTTCGCGAGCAAGTTCAGAACATCGAATAATTTTTTTTCTTTTTCAAAAAAACCGCGCTATGTCGCAAAACGAATTTTCTCCCGCCGACACAATCGAAACGGACGCCGCACCCGAAGCGCCGCAAAACGCCGAAGCTCCCGCGAATGAAGCGCTCGCGGAAATTCTCCTCCGGAAACGCAAAAACGGGCTTTCGCTCGCGGAAGCGATCGAATTCGCGCTCGCACACGAAGCGCTTCCCGCCGTCGAGCTCGCTTGGGAAAAACCGCTCGCGGACACGGAAAATATGCGGCTTCGCAAAATTCAAACGGCGCAGGCGCTCGCGGGAACGTTCGTCGAAGCCCGCGACGTGCTTTCTCGCCCGGCGGGAACGATTACGACCGCGCGATGGACGCCGGCGTGGCAACGCGATGCCGAAAAAGCCGTGCGCGAATTTTCGGCATCGGCGGAAACGTTGAGCGCGAGCGCGGCGGATTTCACGGCGGCAACGGGATTGCTTCCGCTCGCGGGAACGCTGAAAGAATTTCGCGCGCTGCTCGGGCTCGTCGGCGCGCTGATCGCCGTGCGCGACGAAGATTCCGCGCTCGTGCTCGGCGCGGACGCGGCGGAAAAACTTTCCGCGTTGCGCGAAGCCGCGACGCTTTCCGAAAATCTCGGACGCCACGAATCGTTGCTTTCGTTGCCGTATTCGGAAAACGCCGCCGAAAGTCCCGCGCTCGAGCCTTTGCTGAAAACTTGGCGCGAAGCGGAAAACGCGCGCGCGTTCCCGCGCTGGGTGAAGCGGAGAAAAGTCGTTCGCGCTCTGCGGGAACTCGCTGGCGGAACAAAACAAAAACCGCTGGATCCGCGCGTCGATCTCGGCAATCTCATCGCCGTGCGCACGTGTCGCGGCGAACTCGCGGAAAAATTTTCCGAGCTTGCGAAAGCGTTCCCGTCGCTCGTCGGCATCGCGGGAGCGCTCCCGCGCATCGAAGCGCTCGAAAAGGCGCGCGCCGCCGTTGTCGCCGCGTTGGAACGTCTCGAAAATTTTCCCGAAAAACGCGAAGCGTGGAACACCGTGATTGCGCGTTGGCTCGCGGGAACGGATCCGGCATTCGCCGCCGGCGGCGCAACGGAAAAAGCACTCGCGGAAGCAAACGCCGCGCTCGCAAAATTTAACGAAGCAAAAAATGCACTCGCGGAAATCGCGGGAACTGCCCTCCCGAGCGCCGCAACGGAAACCGCAGAAACCGCCGGAAATTTCGCGCAAGCGATGCTCGCGGATATCGATTCGTGGAAAAAAATTTGCGAATGGAACGCCGCCGCTCTCGCCGCAGAACGTCGCGGCATGCGCGCATTCGCCGAAAACGTGCGCAACGGGAACGTTCCCGCCGACCGCGTCGAAGAATTTTTCAAAACCGATTATTGCCGCCGCTGGGCAGACGCCGTTTGCGAATCCGAACCCGAAATTCTCGACTTCGTTTCCGAAAAAAATCTTTCCCGTGACGAAAAATTCCGCGCACTCATTTTTTTCGCGGGAACGCGAAAAAAAGTTGATGAGTTGAAAAAAAAGTTGATGAGTTGAAAAGTTGAGTCGGCGCTCCGCGCCTGTTGATTCCCGCTCCGCGGGAGAGTTATTACTTCA
>CAVEBA010000052.1:10142-10668 GCA_963613695.1 Sphaerochaetaceae bacterium | reverse complement strand
GAGCTTTATACACCACCCCATTCGGGCAAAGCTCCTGAATCAATTCATCCAGTCGGCTCATGCGTCCTCTCCGCCTTTCTTTAGATCTGAATCACTAACCTCCGCAAGCGATTCACCATTCGTTATTCCCGTTGCTTCTGCCTGTCCCAACAATACCCTGTCAAAATCGCTCTGATACAGCCGATCCTGACGAACGCGGTATTTCTCAAACTCGCTCAGCGCGTGCTGCTCAGCAATTTCTGCAGAAATCGTTCCCGCATTGGTAAGTATTTCCTTCCGGCTCAGCCGAAGAACGCCCTCGAACTGTTCCGCCCAATCCTCCATCGTCATAGGTACTTCTTCCTCGGCTCTCAGCTCCGCCAAATCCAGATAGGCGTTGACGATCCTCGCCATTGCGGAAAGTTCTTCCTTGGTCAGATAGTTTTTTGCAACCACCACATCGAATTTCTGGATTTTGCCGTCGGGCGCATCCTTCCACGTGGTCAGCCCCATGTGCTCTTTTGTGCTGTCGGCACGGCGATAGATG
>CAVEBA010000052.1:0-10132 GCA_963613695.1 Sphaerochaetaceae bacterium | reverse complement strand
GAGTTGATTCTGCACCCGTGCGAAAAACCGCATTGTCGTTTGCGACTTTGCATCGTAGTCAATGCTGGTGGCATAGATATCGGTAATTTTCTGATAAAACCGCCGCTCCGAAAGGCGAATCTCACGGATGCGCTCCAGCTGTTCCCTGAAATAGTCATTTGTCAGAATGGTGCCGCCGTTTTTCAGGCGTTCATCATCCATTGCAAAGCCCTTCACGGTAAACTCCTCGATAATGTGGTTCGCCCATTTCCGGAACTGCACTGCGCGGGGAGAATCCACCTTGTTTCCTACGGCAATGATGGCACTCAGATTATAGTGATTGGTGTTGTAGCTTTTGCCGTCCGCAGCAGTTATTCGAAATTTTCGAATAACTGCACTTTCATCGATTTCTCCGTCGGCAAAAATTTTTTTCAAGTGATAATTGATGGTGTGCGTTTCCACGTTATACAGCAGTCCCATCATCTTTTGGGTCAGCCAAACATTTTCATCGAAGTACACGGCATTCACATCGCTTTCGCCGGTGGCGGTGATAAAAGTGAGATATTCCGCTGCGGAAGAACGAAGGATGCTGACTTCCTGCTTTTCTTTTTTCATACGCACACCTCAATTTCTGCGATGATCTTTGCAATTTCCTTACGGAGAACCTGTTCCCGGGCGGCGATTTGCTCAATCTCGGCATTGAGCTTCACAATATCGATTTTCTCTCGAGTGTCCTTGGCTTCCACGTAGGAAGAAACGGAAAGATTGCATTCGTTGGCAAGAATTTCCCTTGCGGGAACGAGTCGGGCGAAGTGAGCGGCGTTTTTTCGCGCAGCGTAGGCGCCGAGAATTTTTTCGAGATTTTCGGGCGCGAGCTTGTTCTTGTTCCCGCCGCGAACGAATTCCGCCGAGGCGTCGATGAAGAGCACGGCGTTGTCCTTTTTGCTTTTTTTGAGCACGATGACGCAGGTGGCGATCGACGTGCCGAAAAAGAGATCCGGCGGAAGCTGAATTACGGTATCGACGTAGTTGTTTTCGACGAGGTATTGGCGGATTTTCTGCTCGGCGCCGCCGCGATAGAGCACGCCTGGAAATTCGACGATCGCGGCAACGCCCGCCGTGGAAAGCCAATGGAGCATGTGCATCGTGAACGCGAGATCCGCTTTGGACTTGGGCGCGAGCACGCCGGCGGGAGCGAAGCGCGGATCGTTGATGAGCACGGGATTTTCCGCTCCCGCCCAACGAATGGAGTAGGGCGGATTGGAGACGATGGCGTCGAAAGGTTCGTCGTCCCAGTGCGCGGGAGCGGTGAGTGTGTCGCCGAGCGCGATATCGAATTTGTCGTAATTGACATCGTGCAAAAACATATTGATGCGACACAGGTTGTAGGTGGTGAGATTGATTTCCTGCCCGAAAAACCCTTGGCGAACGTTGTTTTTCCCGAGAACTTTGGCGAATTTTAGCAAAAGCGAGCCGGAGCCGCACGCGGGATCGTAGACTTTGTTCACGGACTTTTTCCCGAAAACGGAGATGCGGGCGAGCAGCTCGGAAACTTCCTGCGGCGTGAAAAATTCGCCGCCGGACTTTCCCGCGTTGCTCGCATACATCGTCATCAGAAACTCATATGCATCGCCGAACGCATCGATTGAATTTTCGGAAAATTCGCCGAAGCGCAAATCTCCGACGGCATCGAGGATTTTTGCGAGTTTTTCGTTGCGGCGGGCAACGGTGTTGCCGAGTTTCGGGCTGTTCACATCAATATCGGCGAAAAGTCCTTTCAAATCGTCTTCGCTCTCGGCGCCTTTGGCGGAAGCCTCGATATTTTTGAAAACGGCGCCGAGCGTTTCGTTGAGATCGGGATCGGATTTTGCGTTTTTGCGGACGTTTTCGAAAAGCTCGGACGGAAGAATGAAAAAGCCTTTCTCCGCAACGGTGCTTTTGCGACCGCGCTCGGCTTGCGCATCATTGAGCGCGGCGTAATCGAAATCCGGCGCTCCCGCGCGGCGCTCTTCGGCGTTGATGTGGGCGGCGAGATTTTCGGAAATGAAGCGGTAAAAAAGAATGCCGAGAACGTAGGCTTTGAAGTCCCAGCCGTCCACGCTCCCGCGAAGCTCATTCGCAATTTGCCAAATCGTGCGGTGAAGTTCGTTGCGTTCTTGGGTGCCTTGGGAAACGGAGGGCGCGGAGGCGGCAGGTTTTCTCATGGCACAAATTGAACCGTTTTCCCGCCGTTCCCGCAATTTTTATTTAAGCTCTCGCAGAAAACACGAAGGCGCGGAGTTTTTTTTAATTCTCCGCGCCTCGGCGTTCCCGTGAGAGATTTGATTATTTCTTCGCGGCTTGGGCGGCGTCGTATTTTGCCCACGCTTCGGCGGCGCCGGCTTTCTGCGCGGCGGTGTATTCCTCGGCGGCTTTGGCGGCGGCGGCTTCGTCTTCCGGCGAAGCGAACGCGTGTTTGTAGCCTTTCACGACATTCCAGTCTCCGCGCGTGAAATCCGGGAACGCGACGGCGGCGCAATTGTTGTCCATGGAAATCGCGCCGAGCTCGGCGAGACTGCACCATTCGGCGAGGTCATAAACGTCCATGTCGAGCGGCAAACCGTTTTGAAGGCAGTAAATCATGCGCGCGTCCATGATGTAATCCATGCCGCCGTGCCCGCCGACTTGCTGAGCTTTTTCGCCGAACTGCTTGAGCACGGGGTGGCGGAACTGCGCACGGAGCGCTTCCATTTCCGCGGTCGGCATGAAGCCGTGGGAATTCAGATTGTCCACTTTCGGCTGATGTCCGGCGCTTTTGAGCTGTTTTGCGTCAACGGCGATCCCGGGCGTCGGGTATTTGTTGGCGAAGCCGCGCGTTCCCGTGAGCTGATAAAGGCGGTTGTAGGGCTGCGGCGTCATGACGTTGTGCTGAATTTCGATGACTTTTCCTTTTGCCGTGCGAATGAGCGTCGTGGTGTGGTCGCCGTTGCGATAATTTTCGCAGGGCTTTCCGGTTTTGGCTTCGACGTATTCCTTGCCGTGGAAAGAATCGGTATCCATCGCGACGAGCGTGGTCATGCGGTCGCCGCGGTGAATGTCGAGCGCCTGCGCGACGGGACCGAGCCCGTGCGTGGCGTAAACGTCGCCGCGGTTTTCCTTGTTGTATTTCATGCGCCAGCCGAGTTTTTCGGGATCGTTTTCGGGATTGCTCCAATAGTAGCCCCAGAAATCGTCGAGATTGTGAATGTAGGCGCCTTGCGCGCGAATGATTTCTCCGAAAACTCCGTTTTGCGCGAGGTTGAGCGCGTCCATTTCAAACCAATCGTAGCAGCAATTTTCGAGAATCATGCAGTGCAGACGATTTTTTTCGGAAAGGTTGATGAGCTCCCAACATTCTTCGAGGTTCATCGCGGAGGGCACTTCGATTGCCGCGTGCTTACCGTTTTCGAGCGCGAATTTTGCCACGGGGAAATGGTGATCCCAGTCCGTTGCGACATAGACGAGATCGATGTCATCGCGCTTGCAAAGTTCTTTGTAGCCGTCGGCGCCGGAATAAATATCGGCTGGCGGAAGTCCGGCGGCGCGGAGATATTTTTGGCAATCTTCGGCGCGGGATTTTTCGTAATCGCAGAGCGCGACGATTTTCACGCCGGGAATGTGCGTGAAACGTTCCACCGCGCCGGGACCGCGCATGCCGAGCCCGACGAAGGCAACGCGCACGCCCGCCATTTTCGGAACCGTCAGCCCGAGCACGTTTTTCTGTCCGGCGGGGCGTTCCGGCGTGTTCACTACGATCGTGCCTTTGTCCCACGTCCACGTCGTGGAGGGCGAAAGCGAGCCGACGCCTTTCTGCGGGACGAGTGCCGGATCGGGGCGGCAGATTTCCTGCGCGCTATCGGCAAAAACATTCAGTGAGAGGGCGGCGAGGGCGCCGACCGACAGAATTTTGTTCAGCGTTGTTTTAGTCATCATAATGTTTTTTTTTGAAAAATTTTTGAAAAAAAAGAAAGCGTTCCCGCGACGAAATTTACGCGCCGAACGCAAGAATTTCCTGCGGCGAAACGGTCGCCGTCCCGAATTTTCCGACGACGATTCCCGCCGCCGTGTTCGCGAAATGTGCGGCGGATTCCAAATCCGCTCCCGCCGCGAGCGCGAGCGTGAGCGAGGCGATCACCGTGTCGCCCGCGCCGGAAACATCGAAGACTTCCCGCGCGTAGGTCGGAATCAGTTTCTCGACTTTCCCCTCGCGGGAAAGCAACATGCCGTCCGCGCCGAGCGTGATGACGAGCATTTTCGGGTGATGTTTTTCCCAAATTCGGCGGCAAATTTCCTCCGCCGGAAAATCCGTTCCCGTGATTTCGTTCCCGATGTCGGCGAGCTCGATTGCTTCGTTGCGGTTCGGCGTGATGAGTCCGATATTTTCGAAAGGCAAACGGCGGCGCGGCTTCGGATCGAGCGCGACGAGCGCACATTTTTTTTCCGCTTCGGCGAGAAGCGCGGAAAGCAACGGCATATCGATTGCGCCCTTGGCGTAGTCCGAAACGATGACGGCGTCCGCGCGGGAAATTTCCTCGAAAAGCGCGGCGCGAACGTCCTCCGCGTCGAGCGCGTAAGCGGCAGCGGGCTGTTCGCGATCGATGCGACAAAGTTGCTGATTGCGCACGACGACGCGAGATTTGATGATGGTCTGCACGCTTTCGCGACGAAACGCCGGCGGGAACGCGATTTTGTTTTCGCCCAGAATTTTTTCAAGATTTTCTCCGGCGGAATCCGTTCCGAAAAGCCCGCAGAGCACCGCGTCCGCGCCGAGGGAACGAATGTTCAGCGCAACATTTGCCGCGCCGCCTGCCACGAAGCGGTCGCGCATCACGTTTACCACGGGAACGGGCGCCTCCGGCGAAATGCGGGTCGCGTCGCCGTGAATGTAGTGGTCGAGCATGACATCGCCGACGACAAGGATGCGTTTCCCGCAGATTTTTTGGAGTAGCGCTTTCATTTTTTGCGCCGAGCATAGCATTGAATTTGCTTCGGCGCAAAGCCCGATTTCGCGTTCCCGTGCGTCAACGCCCCGCGGGAACGCGGGAAGTTTTCCTCAACGGATTAGCCGGCAACGGCTGCCTTTACGGCATCGACGAGTTTATCCAAAGCCCAACCGATGAGGACGAGGAGAATCCACGAGAGCGCGGCGAGGAGCGGGCGCGTTTTGCTGTAAATGCGTTTTAGCGTAAGCCCGTCGACGGACTGCGTCATTTCGACGGCCTCGGCGTATTTATTGAAAGCGGCTTGATAGAGGCAGAGTGCGCCGTCGGAGTCGCCTTTGTTTTCGCTGATTTTAGCATCGCGGACGAGTTGCTTAGCCTCGGCAACGGCGGCTTTGAACGGAGAATAGAATTCGCCGTTATTGATTTTCGTCAAATCGACATTTCGGAGATCTTTCCGGAAAGTTTCGAGTTTTTCGGCAAAAGTGATATTGAGCCACTTAAAGCAGTCGAGGTTAATTCTGGCGATGTGGCGGCGGGCTTTTTCGAGTTCTTCGTCCGGAAGCGTTCCCGCAGGCGCGAGTGCGCGCGCAACGTGGTCATTGAGTGCGCGAATTTCGTTGTAAAGCGGAAGCGGAAATTCCTCGCGTTCAGCCTCGATAAGGGCGATTAGCGGCTTTATCGTCTCAGAGTAAGGGCGATAAAGCTCTTGGAGATCGGGCAATGTCAGCGGCATTTTCCGAAGAGTCGGCGAAGAAAGAGATATGCGCTCCCGCGTCCGACGAGAGATTTTCCGGCGGAGAAGCCGGGGCGGAGGCGGTGCCCTACTTTTTTTTCGATGTGGCGAGTAAGTTCGCCGGCGGAGCGGCGGAGGATATCGCCGTAAGGCAACCCGACGGCGGACTCGACGGTGCGCCGTGTTTTTTCGTTGAGCGTGAACGGTTGAGTTGCGGTGTGCGGCATTGCGAATTTCTAAGGCAGAATTTTATCGGCGCGGCAACGGCGGAAGCAAGTCGGAATTGCGGGAAGTTTTCCTCGCGTTGCGCCAGCGGCGATTGCGCAGGTAGGCAGAGAGAAAAAGCAAGCCGCAGAGCGTGACGAACCAGTCGCCGTGCTTTGCGTAAAACGTGCGTCCGCCCGCGCCGAGCGCGTTCCCGTCATCGTCCGTGCGACGAAATCCGTAGACGTCGAACGTTTTTTGTCCGCGAAAATAAATTGAACCGTCGTCTTTTCCGTTGTCGGTCATTGCCGCCATATGCCCGAGCGGATTGATTACGCCGCTCCAACCGGCGTTCCCGCAACGAATCACGGGCAGTCCGAGATTCACCGCCTGCATGACGGAGTGCGCCGCGTGTTGGTAGGCGCCCGCCTCGCGCCCGTACCACGCGTCGTTGGTGACGACGGCGAGAAAATCCGCGCCGTTGAGCGCGAGCTCGCGTCCGAGTTGCGGGAACACGTCTTCGTAGCACACGAGAACGCCCATCGCGAACGAACCGTTTTTCAGATAAATTTTCAGCGGCTCGGCGGACGTTCCCGCGGCGCAATCCGACGCCATCGGAACGATTTTTCGGAACGGCAAAAAATCCGCCAACGGCATGTATTCGCCGAACGGCACGAGGTGGCGCTTCGCAAAAAATTCCGGCGCGAGCCCGGATTTCGGGTAGACGACGTGCACGGAATTAAAATAGCGTTCGTCGGTAAGTTCGCCGCCGATGCCGCCGAAAACGATCGGTTTGCCGGCAGCCGCCGAAAGATTTTCGAGCCAGTTTCGGTAGCCGGGCGCTTCGACGGGAAAGGGCAAAACCGCCTCCGGAAGCAAAATAAAATCCGGCGCGGGAACGTTTTTCGCCGCAGCCGTCGTCAGTCGCGCGAGCGTTTCCGCCGCGGCGGGAACGCGTTCCTCATCCCATTTTTCCTGCGGATCAAAATCCGTTTGCACGGCGGCGAAAGAAAAATACTTTTCGTTGTCTTTTGCAAAATCGAGGCAGGCGCTCCAATAAACGAACACGGAAGCAAGCACGGGCGCGAGCGCGCAGTAAAATTCCGGACAAAGATTGCGCAGCGAGCGAAACATCGGCTGGTCGCCGCCCGCGGGAACGCCGCCGCTCCGCCGCGTTTCCGTGACGAGGTGGCGAATGTAGCGCGCGACTCCGAGATTGAAGAAAATGATGATGAAACTCGCGCCCGCCGTTCCCGCCCACGGGCAAAACGCGAGCATCGCCGGGCGTTGCCATTGCGTTGCGCCGAGCGGCATCCACGGGAACCCCGAAAGCACCCACGTCAGCACCCATTCGAGCAAAACCCAAAATCCCGCAAGCCCGAGCAGATTGAGCAAACGCGAAAAAAATCCGCGGTCGTTCCCGCACGCTGGGAAAATAATTCTCAACGCAACGAGCCAAAAAAACGGGAACGCCGAATACGCCAACGGAAGCAACAAAACCGCAAGCCAACCGAGCGGCGGACAAAGATTGCGCAACCAAATCAGCGTCAGCGCGCCGCCGAGCCACGCGCACACGGCGGAACCGATGAGCCAGCGTTTCCGGCTCGGGCGCGTCGCCGCCCAAAGCGCCATCGGTACCGCCCAAACCCACGCGAGCGAGGCAACGTCCGCGCCCGGCATCGACAGCGCGTAAAACAGCACGGAAAATCCGACTGCCGCCGCCGCTCGCAGATTTTCTCCAGAAATTTTCGCGAAAGAAATCACTTCAAGGAATCCGAAGAAACGAATTCGATGTTTTTGATTTCGATGCGCTTGGTCGGCTTGCTGACTTCACGTCCGGAAGAAACGCAGGGCGTCGTCGCGATTTTTTCGAGCACGTCGTCGCCTTTGACGAGTTTCCCGAACGCCGTGTATTGTTCATCGAGGAAGCGCGCGTCCCCGTGGCAAATGAAAAATTGGCTTCCGGCGCTGTTCGGATCTGCGGCACGCGCCATGGAAATCACGCCGCGCACGTGCGGTTTTTTATTAAATTCCGCGTCGATGGTGTAGCCGGGACCGCCGGTTCCCCATTCCGCTTCGCGCGAAAGGTCGCGCGTTTTCGGATCGCCGCCTTGAATCATAAATCCGCGAATGATGCGGTGGAAGCAAGTGCCGTCATAAAACCCGCTCTTGGCGAGTTTTTTGAAATTCTCGACGGTTTTCGGGGCAACATCTGACCAAAATTCGATCGCGATTGCGCCTTCCGTGGTGTTGATTACTGCGACTTCTGCGGTGTTTTTACTCATAGGTTTCTGTATTTCCTGATTTACGGAGTTCTGATCTTCTTGAAAAAAATGGCAGGCAACAACGGCGAACAGCGCGGTTCCGAGCGTTCCCGCAAGAAAAAATCGCCTGAAATTTGAAAAACTCATGGAACGAACGATAACAGCGCACGCCGTTTTTTTTCAAACGAAAAACTGCCGCTCTGATGCCGATTCGCGGGAACGCTCGCGAAAAATTATTGCGCGGGCGTTCCCGCCGACATAGCATTCCGCGGCAACAGGATTTAATTATGGCATCGCACATCGACAATCTGTTCTACAAAAACTCGGATGACTTTTTCGCCGCAAACGCGGGAACGGGTCTCACTTACGACGACGTTTCGCTCGCGACGTGCTTCTCCGACGTGCTCCCGCGCATGACGCGCTTGGACACGACGATTTCCGACAAAATCGCGCTCTCGCTTCCGATTATGTCCGCGGACATGGACACCGTCACCGAGTCGAGAATGGCAATCGCGATGGCGTTGCACGGCGGGATCGGCATGATTCACTACAACATGTCTTCCGCCGACCAAATCGACAAAGTTCGCCGCGTCAAAACCTACATTCACGGCATGATCGACCGTCCGGCGACCGTTCCCGCAGACATCACCGTCGGCGACGTGCTCGCGATGATCGAAGCGCACGATTACAACTTTTCGACGTTCCCGGTCGTGGACAAGGCGGGAACGCTTCTCGGTTTGCTTCGCGGCGGCGTCGTCAAAAGCCGCCACGCCGCACACAAAGTGAGCGACGTGATGATCCCGCGGGAAAAAGTGCTCACGATTCAGGAAAAAGATCTCGGCGGCGATCCGATCGCGACCGCAGACCGAATTTTCCTCGAACACATCGGCACGAACAAAATTCTCGTCGTGGACGCGAAAGACCGTTTGCGCGGGCTTTTCACGCTTTCCGACATCGAGCGCATTCGCGATGAAGCGGGAACGGACGCCATTCGCCCCTCGCGCGACGAAAATTTCCGTCTGCGTTGCGGCGCGTCCGTTGCCGTGCCGCGCTATCCGGACGGACGCGTGAACTACGACGCGCTGAACGAACACGTGTCAAATCTCGTCGCCGTCGGCGTGGACGCGATCATCATTTCCACGGCGCACGGGCATTCCGCCGGTGTCGGCGAATGCGTGCGTTTCGTGCGCGATCATTTCAAAACGCTGACGATTATCGCCGGGAACGTGACCAGCGGCGAGGGCGTGGAATTTCTCGCCGATGCGGGCGCCGATTCCGTCAAAATCGGGCAGGGGCCCGGATCGATTTGCTCGACGCGCATCGTCGCGGGCGTGGGCATTCCGCAACTCACGGCACTTTACGTTTCCGCGCAGGCGGCAAAGAAAAAAGGCGTGCGCATCATCGCCGACGGCGGCATCACAAAGTCCGGCGACATCGTCAAAGCGCTCACGCAAGCGGATTGCGTGATGCTCGGCGGGATGCTCGCGGGTTGCAGAGAAGCGCCGGGAAAAATCATGGAAATCAACGGAAAACTTTTTAAGGAATACCGCGGCATGGGCTCGATGGAAGCAATGCGCCACGGTTCCGCCGCGCGCTACGGGCACGATCTCCGCAACAGCAAAGTGACGAAAGTCGCGGCGGAAGGCGTCGAAGCGCTCAAAGAAGTTTCCGGCAGCGTGGATCAGATTTTGATTACACTCGCGGGCGGCGTGCAGAGCGGGCTCGGCTATCTCGGCGCACCGGATTTGAAAACCTTGCGGGAACGCGCGCGCTTCATTCGCGTGACAATGGCTGGGCAGCGCGAATCCGCTCCGCACGACATCGTCGAAATCAAAACGACACCCGGCTCGAAAGCTTGATTTTTTTCGCGGGAACGTTTTTTTTGCCGCAGGCAAAAAAAGTCGAGGAGTTGAAAAGGTCGAGGAGTTTAGGAGTTGCGTGCGGATTTTTGCCTGCGGCAAAAATTCTTGGGGGCGGAGACGTCCACGTCT
>CAVEBA010000051.1:0-10790 GCA_963613695.1 Sphaerochaetaceae bacterium | reverse complement strand
GCTTGTGGAATTTGTTCCAAAGCCAAACGAAAATCGCGCCGATTGCGAACGAAGCTGCGTTGTTAAACGCCATCGGGAGCGTCAGCACGATGCCCATTCCGATTGCGGACGGCATGAACGCGCGTGCTTTCGGGAACAGGCGTTCGCACACGGGAATTGCTACGCCGATGAGCCCGCCGATTGCCATCGCCCAATAAACCGTGGTCGGGAGCGAAATCAGCGGATCGTTGAGAAATTCCGCAACGGCTTTCCACATGCGCGCGGGCGGCGCCGGGTATTTTTCCAACGCGTCAACGTTGGGCACGAGCAAACGCCACACGGGAACGACAATCGCCGTGCCGATGCAGATTGCGAGCAACTGCGTGAAAAACTGAATCCGCGGCTTGAGCCCGAGCAGATTGCCGAGTTTCATGTCCGACATAAGGTCGCCGGACGCTCCGCCCGCCGCCGCCGTCACGCCGCCGGTGATAAGGTTCGTGCTCACGTTCCCGCGCGCGCCGGGCACGATGGAATAGATGAGCTGAGAAATTTTTCCCATTGCGCCGATGGGATTCGTGTCCGCTTCACCGCAGGAACGCGCGCAAATCAACCCGAACGCTCCCGCGAGGAAAATCGCGAGAATGCCCAAATACCACGCGGCGTTAAACGCAAAATGCAACGTGCAAATCAGCCCGATCGCCGCGGGAACGATGCCGATGACGAACCATTTCATCGGGATTTCGACGTCGGCGTTGATATCGTCTTCCGCCGAATTTTTCTCATCGCCCTTTTTCGGGAAAATGCCCGAAAACGCGCGCCCGATCGTGCGCCACTGGAACGCGAGCGCCGTGAAGCTTGCCATCACCATAATTGCCGTGCCGCACCAAAGCGACCAATACACGACGCGGAAGCCGGCGAAATTGCCCTGCGCGTCCACGGCGACTTCGATGTTGCGGAAAATGTCCGTGCCGACGTGCAAAATATCCTGCGAAATCAGCCACGGTGCGATGAACCAATTGAGCGCGATCGCCGTGAAAAACATCGTCAGCGAAACGCGCATTCCGCAAAGCATTCCCGCGCCGACGAGCAACACGGACGGATCGACGGAAACGCCGACCAGATTGCCGTCCTCGGGAACGGTCGTTGCGATTTTTCCGCCGACGGCGGGAACGCCCGCCTGCGCGAGTTCGGGCGTAATCGCTTTGTCGGAAACGACTTGCGCGCCTTGAATTCCGCCCCAAAGTTTGAGCGGATTGAGAAAATCCGGAAGCCCGATCGCATCGGGAACGAACGCGAATCGCGTGCAAAAATCGGCGAGTTTTTCACTGCCCGTTTCCTTGAACGCGGCGGCGAGCGTCGGAAGCTGTTTAATCACGCCGAGCACCGCCGCAAAGCCGAGCGCCGAGAGCAGCGTCGCGACCTTGTTGCGCGTAACTTTGCTTCCGCCCTTTGCGTAGAGCGATTTCAGCGTTTCCGCCGAAGCGATTGAGCTCGGGAAGCGCAAGCGTTCCTGATTGATCAGCGCTTTTTTCAGCGGGATCGCGATGCACGTTCCCAAAATTGCGGCGAAGAAAATCGTCGGCACCATTTTATACCACTCTGCGGGAACGCCCTGCAAAAGCATCAGCGCGCCGAACGCCGCGACGACCGTATGCGTCGTCGTCATTCCGATAACGGAAGCGACCGACGAAGTCGCCGCGTTTTCGAGCACGCCCATTTGCGGAATCCTGCCTCCGGTAAGCGCGCGCAAGGCGTTGAACACGACGAAAGACAAAATCACGGCGACGAGCGCGATGCCGAAGCCCCAGCCGATTTTCAGCGAAGTATACATGCTCGACGCGCACGCGAGCACGCCGATGAGCCCGCCGAAAAACGCGCCGCGAAACGTGAGCTGCGGTTCTTTGTCCGCGCGATAAATATATTTGCGCCAATAGGCTTCGCGCTGTTCGGGCGGAATTTTGTCCAAAGCAAAAACGGAAGTGTCGATTTCCGTTTCTTCGGGAACGACAGCCGAATTCGGATCCACTGAAGAGTAAGAAGTATTCGCGGTGGTCATACTGACTTGCTATTCTGCCCGCCGGATGCCGCCCTTGCAACGTTCAAAAAAAACGAAATCCGACGCTCGAAAATTTTCGGACGCCGGATTTTTTTAGTATAGGAGAAAAAAACTTTTTTCGTTTAGGACGCGTCGGCGGCGGAAGCTCGGCGGACGAATGTCCAGCCCTCGTTCGCGATGAGCGCCTGCGCTTTTTTCCATTTGACCGTGCGCGTTTCGTCGCCGCGGGAAATTTCGACGAGATCGTTGCGTCCGATGTCCATCTGCGGAATTTCGCCGCCGAGATCGCCGTCGGTCGCGACGGAAACCGTTTCGCGGGCGTTCCCGCCGAGCAATGCGGCGGCAACGGGCGATTTTTCCACGGCGGAAACGCGCCGTGCGGGAACGTCGGATTCGGAAGAAATTCCCGTTTTTTCCGTTCCCGCGGGAGCGTTTCCGCGCAGACGGCGAATGAGCTGTTCAAACGCTTCGTAGCTTGTCGCCGCGCGGAAAAGTCCGGTGCAAACATCGGTGCGAACGCGCCCGAGCATGGATTTGAAGCAGGTAAACGCTTCGTTTTTGTATTCGACGAGCGGATTGCGCTGACCGTAGCCGCGCAAGCCGATGCTCTGGCGCAAATCGTTCATTTCGGCAAGGTGATCCTGCCAATTTTTGTCGATTGCGCGGAGAATGATGTAGCGCTCCATGCCTTTGAGCGCTTCCGCGCCCTCGAACGCATCGCGCTCGGAATAGGCATCGCGCACACGTTTCACCACGAGTGCCGCCGCTCCCGTGTCGCGGGCGGCGAGCAGCTCTTCGGACGTGAATCGGAGCGGGAACGTGGTGTTGAGCCAGCGCACGAAATCTTCGAGCGAAACTTTGTTCACGTCCGCTTTTTCGTCGGCGGGAATCGCGGCATCCACGCGCTCTTCGAGCTCTTCCTCGACGAGTGCAAAAATCAGCTCGCGCGGCTTGTCCGTTTTGAGCGCTTCATTGCGAATGCCGTAAATGATTTCGCGTTGTTTGTTGAAAACGTCGTCGTATTGCAGCGTGTTTTTGCGGTAAGTGTAATGCACGGATTCGACGCGGCGCTGTGCGGTCTCGATTGAACGATTCAGCAACGAGTGCTGAAGCGGCTGCCCCTCGACAAAAGATTTTTGAAGCACGCGGGAAATGACGCCCGCGTTGGAAAAGAGACGCATCAAATCGTCCTCGAGAGAAACGAGGAACTTCGAACGCCCGGGATCGCCCTGACGGGAACAGCGTCCGCGCAACTGGCGGTCGACGCGGCGGGATTCGTGGCGCTCCGTGCCGAGCACGAAAAGCCCGCCGAGCTCGCGCACGCCTTCGCCGAGCTTGATGTCCGTCCCGCGCCCCGCCATGTTCGTCGCGATGGTCACGGCGCCGCGCTGTCCTGCCTGCGCAACGATTTGCGCTTCGATTTCGTGATTTTTCGCGTTGAGCACGTTGTGCGGCACATTCGCGTATTTGAGACTGCGGGAAAGCATTTCGGAGGCTTCGACGCTCGCCGTGCCGACGAGAACGGGTTGCCCGCGGTCGTGCGCCGCTTTGATTTCGCGCACGGCTTCCGCGTATTTTTCGCGACGGGTTTTGAAAATTGTATCGTCCTCGTCGATGCGAATGCACGGTTTATTTGTCGGGATCGCGACGACGCCGAGACGGTAAATATCGTAGAATTCTCCGGCTTCCGTTTCCGCCGTTCCCGTCATTCCCGCGAGTTTTTCATACATGCGGAAATAATTTTGAATGGTGATGGTGGCGTAAGTTTTGGATTCCTTTTCGATTTCGACGCCTTCCTTCGCCTCGATTGCCTGATGAAGCCCGTCGCTCCAACGGCGCCCCGGCATGATGCGTCCGGTGTTTTCGTCCACGATCATCACCTTGTCATCCTTGATGACGTAGTGAACGTCTTTTTCAAAAAGCGCGTAGGCGCGAAGCAACTGGGAAATGCAGTGAATATCGCCGCTCGCCTTGACGAAGCGGTCTTCCGCTTCCTGCTTGAGCTTGGCGCGTTCCTCTGCGGTGAGCTCCGTGCGCGCGTCGATGGCGACGAATTCCGTCGGAATATCCGGGAGCACGAACGCGTCGGGATCGTCGGGACGAAGCGTGTCGCGCCCGAGCTGCGTCAGGTCGGACTCGCGGCGTTTTTCGTCGATGGCGTAATAAAGTTCTTCCTTAATGTTGAAACGGCGCTGACGGTTGAACGCGTTCATCATTTCGGCGTCGAAATTATCGAGCTTCTTTCGCCATTCGCCGTTCTCCATCATTTTGAGAAACTGCTTGTTGCGCGGAGCGCCGAGTTTCACTTGGAGGAGTTTGACGAGCCCGGCTTCCTCGGCGCGAACGTCCTTTTCGCGCGCGGCGCGTTCGAGGAGCTTGCGCGCGGATTCCACGAGCGTATTGCAAAGGCGCGTCTGTTTTTCGACGATTTTTTGTACGCCGGGCTTGAATTCGTCAAAAGGTTCCGCGCGGTCATCCTGCACGGGACCGGAAATGATGAGCGGCGTTCGCGCCTCGTCGATGAGAATGGAGTCGATTTCGTCGACGATGCAGTAGTAGTGATCGCTTTGCACCTGCTCGGCAACGGACGTTGCCATGCCGTTGTCGCGCAGATAATCGAAACCGAATTCGGATGCCGTGCCGTAGGTAATATTGCAACCGTAAGCCTCGCGCCGTTCGTGCGGCGGCATGGAATTTTGGATACAACCGACGGTAAGCCCCAAATATTTGAAAAGGTGCCCCATCCACTCGGAGTCGCGCCGCGCGAGGTAATCGTTCACGGTAACGAGCTGGCAGTTGCGCCCCGTGAGCGCGTTCAGGTAAAGCGGGAGCGTCGCGACGAGCGTTTTGCCCTCGCCCGTTGCCATTTCCGCGATTTTGTTGCGGTGAAGCGCGATCCCGCCGATGAGCTGCACGTCAAAATGCACCATGTCCCACACCAACTCGTGGTCGCAGACGATTGCTTTCGTGCCGCAAAGCCGGCGCGCGGCGTTTTTGACAACGGCGAACGCCTCGGGAAGCAACTGTTCGAGCGTTTCGCCCTTTTTGAAACGCTCCATCAGCGCGGGCGTCTTCGCTTTCAGCTCATCGTCGGAGAGCTTTTGAAATTCCGCCTCCAACGCGTTGATTTTGCGAACAATCGGTTTGCATTTGCGGACGAATTGGCGATGATGCCGCCCCGCAAAAATCTTGAAGATGGAGGATATGCCCATGGGTGATTTTGTGAATGTATGAAAAAGGGAAAATCTAAATCTCTTGCCCGCGTTCGCAAGGCAAAAAATGGGACGGGAACGCCGTCGCCGCCCATTTTTTCTGCACGTTTCGCGCCAAACGAAAACCGCGGGAACGCCCGGCGCTCAAATCAGCCCGCAAACGAGCACTGCCGTGATGCCCACGGGAGCAACCCAACGCAAAAGGAAGCGATACGCCTTGAAAAACCGCAACGACAGCGTTCCCGCGTTGGTATATTCCGCTTCGAGAATTTTTTTGTCCAACCGCCAACCCGCAAACAGCGAAATGAAAATCCCGCCGATCGGCATCATCAGCTTCGCCGTGAGAAAATCCAGAAAATCGAAGAAACTCATTCCGAAAATTCGCAACGTAGAATCTTCCGAGAGCGAGCACGCGCAAAAAACGCCGAGCACGATGACGAGCGCGGAAATGATGACCGCCGCGACCGGTCGCGCGATGCGAAATTCGTTCCCGCGCGACTTCGCGAGCGCATCGCAATCGCTTTTTTTCGACGAAATGATTTTCTTCGGCAACGAAACGCGCACTTCCTCATGCACGAATGCCGTGATGACTTCGAAAAGCGAAATCGTCGATGTCAGCGATGCCAACACGAGCAACAAAAAGAAAAACGCCGACCACATCTCCGATGCCGGAAGCGACTGCAACAGCTGCGGGATCGTGATAAAAACGAGCCCCGGACCGCCCGCTTTCAGCGTCTCGGTCATCGTTTCCGGGTGCGCCGCGAGCGCGAACGCCGCCGGGAAAATGACCACGCCGGCGAGCAACGCGACCGACGTATCGAGCGCCGCCATCGTTCCCGCCGTTTTCGCGAGTCGCACGTCGCGCCCGAAATACGACGCGTAAGTCATCAGCGTTCCCATACCGACGGAAAGCGAAAAGAAGCATTGCCCGAGCGCGTCCGTGAGCACGTGCAAGCCGGCGTCTTTCGCCGCCGAGAAATTCGGCGCGAAAAGGTAAGCGAGCCCCGCTCCCGCGCCGGGAAGTGTCAGTGCGCGAACGCAGAGCACGAGCAACACGAGCAGCAACAGCGGCATCATCAGCTTACTTGCGAGCTCGATGCCTTTTTTCACGCCGAAAGCGACGATCCCGCCCGTGGCGAGCACGAAAATCACCATCCAAAAAATTTGCGTTCCCGCGTCATTCGTCAGCGAAGAAAAAAGCGCGCCGAAATCTTTTGCAGAAGACAGCGCGCCCGTAAGCGAAAGCCACAAATATTCCAGCGTCCAACCCGCGACGACCATGTAAAAACCCATGATGAGAAACGCCGCCGTAATCGCAAAAAATCCGAAAATGTGAAACCAACCGCCCGGCGCGAGATTGCGATAAACGCGCGCGGTGTTCGCCTTGCCGGCGCGCCCGAGCATAAATTCCGCAAGCACGACGGGAACGCCGAAAAACGCAACGCACGCCAAATACACGAAAACGAAAAACGCGCCGCCGTCCTGCGCCGTTTGGCTCGGAAACCGCCAAATATTTCCCAACCCGACCGCCGATCCCGCAGTCGCGGCAATGATGCCGAGTTTTGTTCCGAATGTTGCACGCGTCGTTTCGCTCATGCCGAAAACGCTCTCACTTTTTCCCGAAAAAAGGAAGTTTTTTTACGCTCGCGAATTTATTTTTTCGTTCCCGCGGAACAAGTCATTTTCGTTGCTCTGCCCGTGCGGAAACGATAACGTCGAACAAAATTTTCTCACGATGGCTTCTGAACAAACGGACACGAAAAAAAACGCCAACCGCATGGAATTTTCCAACCGCGAATACTTCGGCTTTGCGACTTACGCCCGAAGCCGTAGCGGGCAATGGCGTCTGCATTTCAATTGGCGTCGCATCGCCGTGGTGTTCGTCACGCTCGGGATTCTCGGCTACTTGCTGCTCGGCTTGCTCTGCCATTATCTCATGAAACAGGAACCGACGGCGGGCGAATCCCTCCTTTACCCGATTTCGAGAGAAACGCGCATGAAAGTGCGCAAGCGTCTCGGCGACAAAATCATCGCCGAAGCAAAAGTTCAATTTTCCGAAAATCACGATGCCAACGCCTATTTTCAGGCAATTCGCGCCGGGCTCATGTATTCGCCCTACAATCCCGACGGGCGCATCGATTTTTCCTCCCTGCTGTTTTTCCAAAAGCGGACGCGGGAAGCTTTCGGTTTTCTCAGCGACGGCTTGCCCTACGCGCTCAACAACACCAATTACGTGCAATTTTTCGTCCGCCAAAGTCTCGAGCTCGCGCAGGACGACGTGCTCTCCGACACCGCGGAAACGCTGCTCCCGCTCTTCCCGACGGCGGAAAAAATTCTTCCCGAGCCGAACGCATTGCGCGACAACCATCTCATTCTCACCATCGGCGCGGCACAGGCAAATCTCCTGCGCGGACGCTTCGACAAAGCTTCCGAAATTTTGAAGAAAAATGAAATGGGCACTTCGCTCTCCGGACACGTGCTCTACGCGCAAATCGCGTGGGAACAGGGCGATCGCGACAAGGCGCTTGCCATGCTTCGCGAAGCGCTGAGCCTTGCGCCCGGGAACGAGCAGATTTCCCTGCTTTATTCGCTTTATTTGAAAGAAGTCGGAAATCTTCCCGAAGCGCGCGACGTGCTTTCCCGTCTCGCGTTGCTCAAAAACGATCCCGCGATTCGCGTGAAAATTCTCACGCTTTTCCCCGGCGAAGAAAATCGCGCTTACCGCGAAAGTCTCGAAGAAAACTTTTTCGAACGCTACGCCGACGATTCCGCCGCGCTCCTCGTTTTCGCACAATACGCAACGGATACGAAAAACTACGATCTCGTCCGCAAAGTCTATGACTACGCCCACAAGAAGGCGCACATCGATTTGCCGAAATTCGAACTGCTTCGTCTTGAATCCTTTATTCTCAGCGGGAACTCCGACAAGGCACTCAAAATTCTCGACGAGCTCAACGACGGGAACTACGCGTGGGTCAAAAATTATCAAGGCGTCATCGATTGCCTTCGCGCAATCGCCTACTACTCGAACGGTCAGGCAAGTCTCGGAAAAATCAGTCTCGAGCGCGTGCTCAAAAATCAATCCGTGCCCACGGCACGTCTCATCGTGCTCGCGCGTCGGCTCGACGAGCTCGGATTCGAAGAAGAAGCGCACAGCGTGTATGAAAGCGCATTTTTGCTCGAAAACGAAAATCAAACCGTGTTGCTCGAGCTTGTCGGCTACGCGCTTCGCCACGAAAACGTTTCCGTGCTCCTGCGCTACCTGCCGCCGCTGCTCGAAACCCGCCGCCCGCCGCGCGCCGTGCTCGAACAGGTGCAGAATTTCCTCGGGAGCGACCGCATGCTCTTCGTCGTCAAGCGCGACTCGCTCATCACCGACGTCACGCAAATGCTCGATAAAAGCAAGCGCGACCAAGTGCTGAACACGGACGACACCGCCCTGCAATCTTGGTTCTGAGCGCGTTTCGTTTTTTCTCAAAATGAAACTTTCGCCTCGCGAACTTGCCGTCGCACTCGTTTCCGGCGCCGTGATTACGGTCGCCGCCGTGTTCGCGTTCAACGGTGTCGCGCCGCGAACGCACGAAACGCCGTTCCCGCAAAACGCCGTTCCCGCAGCTTCCGTTCCCGCGGAAGATTTTCCCGCAACCGCGGGAACGCCGTTGTTCCCGGCGCTCGACGCGCTCCCGCCGCCGCCCGAACCGATCGCCGAACCTGTCGCCGCCGAACCGGTTCCCGCAAAAAGCGTTCCCGCGCGCACCGCCGCTCCCGTCAAGGCTCCGCGCCCCGCAATCAAATCCTTTTCCTGCGCCGGACAAATCTGCATCGACGCCGATTCCGGCGAAGTTCTTTCCGCACGCAACGAATACAAGCAACACCAGCCCGCAAGCGTCACGAAACTCATGACGATTTTTCTCGTGCTCGACGCCGTGGACGCCGGAAAACTTCAGCTCGACGATCCGGTCATCGCCAGCCGCCGCGCCCAAGATATGGGCGGCACGCAAGTCAATCTCGCCGCAGGCGAAATCCATTCCGTGGACGATTTGCTCTACGCGCTGATGCTCCAATCGGCAAACGACGCCGCCGTCGCCCTCGCCGAAAAAGTTTCCGGCTCCGTCGAAAATTTCGTCGATGCGATGAACGCCAAAGCTCGCGAACTCGCGCTCACGCGGACAACTTTTTCCACGCCGCACGGGCTTCCGATGTCGAAAAAAGAACGCGCCGCCGGAAAGCGCCCGGACATGACCTGCGCGGCGGATCTCGCAACGCTTTCCCGCGCGCTAATCACCCGACACCCGCTCGTCTTCCGCTACTCCGCCTGCAAGGGAAAAGTTTTTCGCGAAAACAGCCTCGGCGCTAAGCCGCTTCCCATGGGCAACCACAACACTTTGCTCCGCACTTTTCCCGGTTGCGACGGGCTCAAAACCGGTTGGACAAACGCCGGCGCGTCCATCGTTACGACCGCTTCGCGCGGAAATCGACGCGTCATCGCCGTCGTGCTCGGCGGAATCGTTCCCGGCGCGGCAAAAGGCACCGTGGACGCAAAAACCTCTCAGCGGGAACGCAACCAACGCGCCGCAGAACTCATGTTCGACGGTCTGCGCCGACTCGACGCTCTCCGCTTCGAACCCACTCCGCAAAAACCCTAACAATCACCCCGAAAACGAAAGGAAGAAAAGCCATGCAGACTTCGATTTCCTCACAACAAAGCGAAAGAAATATTAGACACATGTCTCGAAAAGTAATTTTGACCCTTGCTCTTTTTTGCGGATTGGCGGGATATTCCGTTTATTGGTTTTTTTTCGACAAATACGAAACAAAACAGGAACATTTGTTTGAATATTCGTATGTAGGATACGAGAACGATGCATACAGGCAGCGATACAGACCATATATACAGGAAGTTTATCTTCGGTTTATAAGGCAGGAGTCGAATTATGCGGAAGCACAGGGCTTCCCGGTGAAATTTACTCTTGGAAGAGGAATGATGGTCGGTGAGTTCGGTGTAGACGATGAACACGGAGGTGTGTTTTACGTTGATGTCACCTATACTTTAACTCGATACGATGTATATTTCGGTCGTTTTCGTGACTATCTTGCGGACTTGAAGCGACAAAGTGATTTTTTTGAAAGTGAACTTAGGTTGTTGTCGTCCCTTGGTGCCTACCCGTTTATTGTTCCGATAGACCCGCAAGAAGATTCGTCGCTCTTTTCAATTCCTCCTCGGCGCGCGAAAAGATCCGGTAGATGAAAACACCAAGATTTTTGATTGCGTTCGATAAGAATGAGCACGATGAGTTTCGGGTTGTTCAATCGCTTTACCGTGCGGAGTTGCGCCCGTTAAAATCTTTTGAGGAACGCGCCGGAGCCGATGAAATTATTTTGGAAATGCAACAGGATGTGGGAAATGCGCTCTCGCCGCATTATGCGGTTTGCCGTCAAGAAAACATGTGTTCCCACGGAGCTTCGTCGCAAGTATTTTTTGTCGGCGAAATTTTGATGATTCGCAAAACGCGTTCCCGCGAGGGAACGGCACTGCAAAAATG
>CAVEBA010000050.1:1465-10857 GCA_963613695.1 Sphaerochaetaceae bacterium | reverse complement strand
AGTTGAAAAGTTGAGGAGTTGATTCCCGCTCCGCGGGAGGAAACGGTGGACTGGCGGACTGGAGAACTGGTTGACTGGTGAAGTGTGATTTTTGCCTGCGGCAAAAATTTAAGGTGAGAATTTTCCGTTTCCCGTTTTCCGCTTTTCGTTTTCCTTTCGTCGTCTTGCAAATGGCACGGGAACGGTATTTAATCACGCGAAAATTTTTCATTCCAAGGCTTAGTTATGGCAACGACGACACCGATTCAGGAACTCCGTCACAGCGCGGCACACGTGCTCGCGGCAGCCGTTCTCCGGCTTTTTCCGGAGGCGAAACTCGACATTGGTCCCGCGACGGACAACGGGTTTTACTACGATTTTGATCTCGAGCACAAATTCACCTCCGAAGATCTTGAAAAAATCGAAGCGGAGATGAAAAAAATCGTGAAGGAAAATCAGAAGTTTGAAAGCTCCGAAGTTTCCCGCGAAGAAGCCGCGAAAATAATCGCGGGAACGCCCGCGCTCGCCGAGTTTAAGCCCGGACGCCTCGCCGACATTCCCGCCGGCGAAAAAATCACGTTCTGGCGCAACGGCGAATTTGTCGATCTCTGCGCCGGTCCGCACGTGCGCTACACGTCGCAGCTCAAGGCGGTGAAGTTGCTTTCCGTTGCCGGCGCGTATCATCGCGGCGACGAAAAAAACAAGCAGCTCCAACGCATTTACGGCACGGCGTTCCCGTCGAAAGCGGAGCTTGACGATTATTTGAACAAGCTCGAAGAAGCGAAAAAACGCGACCACCGCAAGCTCGGCAAGGAGCTCAAACTTTTCGCCATCGACGATTCCGTCGGGCAAGGGCTTATTCTGTGGACGCCGAACGGCGCCGTCATTCGGCAGGAATTGCAAACGTTCATCGGCGAGGAGCTTTTTCGTCAAGGCTACAGTCAGGTTTTCACGCCGAACATCGGCAATCTCGACCTTTTCCGCACGTCCGGGCATTTCCCGTATTACCGCGAATCGCAGTTCACGCCCGTCATCGAGCAGGAACAAATCGATGCGCTCGCGAAAGAAGGAAAAACCTGCGCGGATCTTTCCGCGTTGCTCGAAGCGGGAACGCTCGACGGCTTTTTGCTTAAGCCGATGAACTGCCCGTTCCACGTCAAAATCTACGCGTCGCAACCGCATTCCTACCGCGATTTGCCCGTGCGTCTCGCGGAATTCGGCACCGTTTATCGCTGGGAACAATCCGGCGAGCTCAACGGGCTTACGCGCGTGCGCGGATTCACGCAGGACGACGGACACATTTTCTGCACCGAAGATCAGATTCACCGCGAAGTTTGTTCCTGCCTTGAGCTCGTGAACATCATTCTTTCGACGCTCGGCATGAAAGATTATTCCGTGCGCGTCGGTTTGCGCGATCCCGAATCGAGCAAATACATCGGTAAGGACGAAAATTGGGAAAAGGCGGAGGCGGCTTGCCGCGAAGCTGCGGCGACGCTCGGCGTTCCCGTGGCGGAAGAAAAGGGCGAGGCGGCATTCTACGGTCCGAAAATCGACTTCGTCGTCAAAGACGCGCTCGGTCGCGGCTGGCAACTCGGAACCGTGCAAGTCGATTTCAACCTGCCGGAACGCTTTGATTTGACCTATACGGGAACGGACAACACGCCGCGCCGTCCGGTGATGATTCACCGCGCGCCGTTCGGTTCGCTCGAACGATTCGTCGGAATTCTCATCGAACATTTTGCGGGAGATTTCCCGACGTGGCTCGCGCCCGAGCAGGTGCGCGTGCTTCCGCTGAACGACGGGCTCGTCGCGCACGCGCGGGAAGTCGTCGCGCAGCTTCGCCGTTTGCGCATTCGCGCGACGGTGGACGAACATTCCGACAAGCTCGGCGCGAAAATTCGTCGTGCGGAGCTGGAAAAAATTCCGCACATGCTCGTCATCGGCGCAAAGGAAATGGAAGCGGGGCTCGTCAACGTGCGTTCCCGCGCGGCGAAATCGATCGAGGGTTCCTGCACGCTTCAGGAATTCATCGACAAACTTTTGCCGATGATTCGCGAACGCCGTCTGAACGAAAATTTCGGCGCTTGATTTTTGATTCGCGGGAACGGTGCGTGTACCGTTCCCGCCGCAAAATTTTTTCGCGATGAAAGCCTACCTTGATTTGCTCCGAACCGTTCTCGAAAACGGCGAAGACCGCTCCGACCGCACCGGCGTGGGCACGCGCGGAATTTTCGGCGCGCAACTTCGTTTCGATCTTTCGCGCGGGTTCCCGCTCGTCACCACGAAAAAAGTTCACACGCGCTCCATCATTCAAGAGCTGTTTTGGTTTCTCGGCGGACACACGGACAACGCGTGGTTGCGGGAACGCGGCGTTACGATTTGGGACGAATGGAGCACCGCCGAGCAGTGTGCGCGCTTCGGGCGCCGCGCGGGCGATCTCGGTCCGATCTACGGTCATCAGTGGCGCAACTTCGGCGCAACGGAAAACGACGACGGCACTTTTCAAAACGACGGCATCGATCAGATTTCCGCGTTGATTGAAGAAATCCGCCGCAATCCCGCATCGCGTCGGCTCATCGTTACCGGCTGGAATCCTGCCGAGGCGAATCGCGTTGCGCTCCCGCCGTGCCACACGCTGTTTCAGTTTCACGTCAGCGGGAACGGTCGCCTCAGCTGCCAACTTTACCAACGCAGCGCGGATCTTTTTCTCGGCGTGCCGTTCAACATTGCGAGCTACGCGTTGCTCACGCACATGATCGCGCAGGTTTGCGGGCTCGGTGTCGGCGATTTCGTGCACACGTTCGGCGATGCGCACATTTACAAAAATCATTTTGAGCAGGTGAAACTTCAGCTTTCCCGCGAGCCGCGCGCGCTTCCGACATTGCGCCTTAATCCCGCCGTGAAAGATCTTTTCGCGTTTCGATTCGAGGACGTTGCAATCGACGGCTACGATCCGCATCCCGGAATCAAAGCGCCCGTCGCGATTTGAAAAAAAACGCAAAACCGCGTTCCCGCGCAAAAATGCCCATGCCCGAAATTTCTTTTTCTCGCCCGCTCACCGCAATCGCCGCAATGGCGAAAAACCGCGTCATCGGACGCGGGAACGCCATTCCGTGGCACATTCCCGAAGATTTCAAATTTTTCAAAAAAACGACGATGGGCGGCATTCTGCTCATGGGACGAAAAACTTACGAATCCATCGGCAGACCGCTTCCGGGGCGCATCACGGCGATTCTTTCGCGCACGTTCCCGCGCGAAAATTTGCCGGAAAACGTCGTCGTTCTGCGCGAGCTCTCCGAGCTTTCCGCCGTTGCGCCCGAGCGCAAAATTTTTGTCGCCGGCGGCGCGGAAATTTATCGCCAACTGTTGCCGCATTGCGCGGAGCTTTTTTTGACGACCGTGGACGCCGAGCCCGAGGGCGACGCGTTTTTCCCGCCGTTTGAAAAATTTTTCGACGCGGGAACGGAAATTTTTCGCGGCGAAAATTTTGCCGTCAGACAATACCGGAAGCTTTGAGCATCGCATCGCGCGCTTCTGCGCTCCGGCGGAGAAAATTTTCGACGAACGCGCGTTTTTCCGTTTCCGTTGCGCCGGGTTGCGGGAACGATTCGTCAAAACACGCTCCGCAACGGCGTCGCGCAAGGCGGCAGAGCGTTCCCGCAGTCTCGCCGAAAAGTGCGGAAACCAACGGCAAGCCGCGAAACGCTCGCGAAAGCGGTCCCGCGTGCAAATGCGCGGCGGGCGCGGCGAGCACGACAACGTCGGGGCGAAAAAGCAAAACCGTTCCCGTGAGCCCCGGTGCATAAAATTTTATGTGCGAATTGAAAAATTGCATGTAGCGCACGGGAACGCCGAGCGCCTGAATTTGTTCCCGTCGCGCTTTCCCGCAGGGCAGAAAAGAAGCAATCGCGCACTCGGCGCCGCTCGCGCTGAGACTTGCGACGAGCCAGAGCAACGCGTCGGCATGCGGCGATTTTTCCGCCAGAGAATCCGTCAAAAAAAGCAAGCGCATGGCATCGCGGGAACGTGTCGAATTTCAATTCGCGCGGGAACGGCGCGGCGCGCGCTCATTCCCAGTCCAGCCCGATATCAATCCACGGCACGTTGTGCGTGAGCGCGCCGCAGGAAACAAAATCCGCGCCGACGGTTCCGAGCACGGGAAGACTTTCGAGCGAAACGCCGCCGCTGATTTCCGTCCACGCTTCGTCGCCGATGAGCGCAACGGCTTTTTTCAAATTTTCGACGGAAAAATTATCGAGCAAAATGATGTCCGCTCCCGCTTCGAGCACGGGCGGAATTTGTTCGACGGAATCGACTTCGACTTCGCAGAGCAAATCCGGACGCGCTTCGCGGGAATGGCGCACGAGTTGCGCGAGCCGCGTTCCCGCGACGGCCTCGTCGGCGGCGAGATGATTGTCCTTGAGCATGAGCCGATCGAAAAGCCCGATGCGATGATTCCAAGCGCCGCCACAACCGACGGCGTATTTGTCGAGCACGCGATGCCCGGGCGTCGTTTTGCGCGTGTCGAGCAAACGCGTTTTCGTGTCGCCGAGCGCGGCAACGTAGCGCGCGGTTTGCGTGGCGATCCCGCTCATGCGTTGGAGAAAATTCAGCATCACGCGCTCCGCCGTGAGCATTTGCGCGGCATCGCCGGAAATGGTGCCGACAACCGTTCCCGCGGGAACGCCTTCGCCGTCGGCAACGTTCATTTTTGCGGAAACGTTCCCGCCGTAAATTTCCAAAATCACGGGAACGAGCGGAAGCCCGGAAAGCGTGCAGGGCTTGCGCGCAACAAATTTCGCCGTGGCGATTTTGCCGCGCGGGGCCGTCGTTTCCGTCGTCGGATCGCCGGCGCGCGCCGGACGCATTGCGGCGACGAGCCCCGTCCCCGCGATGTCTTCGTCGCGCGCAAGCTCGACGAGCGTTTTAAGATAGGCGGGATCGATTTCGTCCCAAGCGAGGCGATGGCAAAGTCCCGGCGCATCCTGCAGAGTTTTCTTCATAATGCTTTCAAAAGAAACGCTTTCGCGCTCCCGTCCGCAAGTGTTTTTCGCGTTCCCGCCGCAGACGGAGCCCATTTCGTAAAACAGAAAAAAAATCGCTTGTAAGAGAGACGAAAGTCGGCTTTTATCAAATCGTCGCCGAGGAACGGATTTCTTTTTTTTCAAAAAATCTTTCCCGCGACGAAAATCTCGAAACTTTTGCGTAAAAGAAAAATTTTCTCCCCATGAATTCGCCCACGACTCCGAACTTTCCGCAATATCCGCAAACGCCGTATCTCGATCCGACGGCGTTCCCGCCGCAACAGCAAATTGATCCGGACGTTGCGGAGCAAATGCGCCAACAGGTGGAATGGATGCGCCTGCAAATGCAACAAATGCAGATGGCGCAGGCGCAAATGGCATACGAACAGGCGCAGGCGGCGCAAGCGCAGTATTTCGCGCAACAGCAAGGCTACGTGCCGACAACGCCGTATCCGAATCAGCCGGCTTACGGCGCGGCGCCGTATCCGTCGCAATATTACGGAATGCCGGGAAACGTTCCCGCAGAAGTTGCGGCGGAAGAAACGCCGGCAACGGAAAACGTTCCCGTGACGGAAATTCCTGCGGAAGAATCAGCGGCGCCCGCATCGGAAGAAACCGTTCCTGCGTCCATGCCGGAATCTGCGCCCGAGAGCGTTCCCGCGGAGCATCCGGAAGAAACGCCGGGAAACGTTCCCGCAGAAGTTGCGGCGGAAGAAACGCCGGCAACGGAAAACGTTCCCGTGACGGAAATTCCTGCGGAAGAATCAGCGGCGCCCGCATCGGAAGAAACCGTTCCTGCGTCCATGCCGGAATCTGCGCCCGAGAGCGTTCCCGCGGAGCATCCGGAAGAAACGCCGGGAAACGTTCCCGCAGAAGTTGCGGCGGAAGAAACGCCGGCAACGGAAAACGTTCCCGTGACGGAAATTTCAGCGGAAGAATCTGCGGCGCCCGCGGCGGAAGAAACTGTTCCCGCGCCCGTGCCGGAATCTGCGTCCGAGTGCATTTCCGAATCCGTTCCTGCACCCGAAATCGTTCCCGTTTCCGTTGCGGAAATTTCCGTTTCCGCGCCTGTTGCGGCGGCAACTGTCGGGATTTCGCCGAGCGTGCATTGTGCTTACGGCAAAATGTGGCGAGGATTTTTCCGCTTCGGCGGGCGCACATCGCGGGAAGAATTTCGTCGCGCGTTTTTTGCGAATGCGCTCATCGTGCTTGCGCTTTGGGCGGTGGGGTCGTTGCTTGCGTGCATTTCCTATGCGGCGTTGAAGGGTAGTTCGATTTCTGCGAGTTGGGCGAGCTATGCGTTTATTGACGCTTGCGAAAAGATTTCCGATGTGACGTTGCGCGCCTCGCTCATCGCGGGAGCGGCGGTCGTGTTTTTCTGCATCGTATCGTTTATTCCGATGTTTGCGATGATATTGCGCCGACTTCGTGATGCGGGGAAAAGCCCGATGTGCTTGCTTCTGATGCTGATTCCGTTTGTCGGACCGATTCTTTTGCCGATTTGGCTTTGCTTCGCGGCGCAGAAAAAAGAGAGCGTTCCCGCGAATCAAACCGCCGCGTGAAACCGAATTTTTTTGAAAATAGCTCGCGGCGATTGCCGCAATGTCGGCGCTTTCCGCTTGCGGACCGAACGTCGAAAAAAGCGCGATTCCCGCCGTCGAACGCGCGTTTCGCGCCGAAGGCGAAATCGTGAAATGCTCGAAAATCTCCAACATTTGCAGCATCGACGACAAGCCGTATTTTTACAAGGCGCGCGCGCTCGTCAAACACAACGGCGTGCATTCTTACTACACGGTTTTGGTTGAAGTCATCGATTCCGATGCAATCGTCAAAATCGACAAATCTTCCCGCGCAGATATCAACTGAGCGCGCTCCCGCAAACACTCCGATAATTTTTTTTCGAAAATGAATCCTGCAAAAATTTTTCTCCTCGGCACGGTTTCCGCTTCCGCACTTTTGCTTTCTTCCTGCGGGAACGAAATCGACAAGCTTTATGCGCAACTTCGCGAAGAGTTCGATCCCGTTCGTCGCGTTGCGCTCGTGCGATACATCGACTACGTCGAAGATTTTAACGCCGGAAAGCGCGTGAACGCCTCGGATGCGCTTCGCCTTGCCGTCATCCTCAACGATATTGACGGCGTGCGGCGCTTCGTCGCCGATGGCGCGAATCCGAACATTTCCGACGGCTACGAATCTCTGCTCAAAATTGCCGTCTTGCGCATGCACAATTTTGAAATCGCGGAAATTCTCATAAAGGAAAGCGATGCGACGCGGGCGGAACTCGGCGAATTGCTCGTTCTGTCAATCGTCGCGGACGTTCCCGCCGACGGGGAAAATGTTTCTTTCGGTGAAAGCTTTTTCAAAAGCGCGGACGAGCGAAGAAAGACCATCGAATTTCTTCTTAAACACAGTGCGAACGAGAACGCTGAACTTCTCGGGAAGTCCGCGCTTTGTTACGCCGTTGCGAAAAAAGATATTGATACGCAGGTTGCGCTTTTGGATTACGGCGCCATTCTTGATCCCGAGGCGCTTTTCGTCGCCGTGCGCGAGGGCAATTCCGAGGGCATGGATCTTCTGCTCGCTCGCGGAGCAGACGCGAATGCGAAAATCGGCGGCGTTCCCGTGCTCTTCGTCGCCGTCGAAAAAGGCGATGTCAAAACCGCGAAAGTGCTGATGAATCACGGTGCAGACGTGAACGCCGCTCGCTCGAGTGATTCGTTTTCCGTGCTCGCTTGTGCAACGGCTGCGGACAACGTCGAAATGGCGCGTCTGTTGATTGAGCGAGGCGCGGACGTAAACGGCGATAGTTTTTCCGCGGGAACGCCGCTCATAGGCGCAATTCTCGCAAAAAATTCGGTGCTGAAGGATATGCTCGTCGCGCGCGGCGCCGAATATTCAAATCCCGCCGTGTTGCGGTATTTCGTATCGACGAGCAACGACGATGCAGTCGCGGAAGTGCTCGGCAAGGGCGCCGAGCCGCACGTTTCGCTCTTCGCGCTCGCGCGAAAAGATTCAATCGTAAAAAAACTCGTCGAAGCGGGCGCGGACGCGTCATACGCGCTCCCGTACTACGTGGCGGGAAAAAACGAGTCGATGGTTCGCTGGTTGCTCGAAAAAGGTGCAGACGCGAAAATGATGCCCAACGGCGTTCCCATTGTCGAAATTGCCGCACGGAATTCCGGCTCGGACGCGATCGTAAAAATTCTCATCGAGGCGGGCGCGGAAGCCGAAATCGTGATTCCGTATTACATCAGGATAAAAGATATCAGAATGCTTGAATACCTGTGTGAAAAAATCAAAGATCCGCAAGCCTTTGCCGCGTTCCCGAAACTCATTCCGATGGTTGCGTTTGCGGCGCAAAATAAAAATCCGGATCTCGTGAAAAAACTCGTCGAAGCCGGTGCCGATCCTATTCCCGCGCTCGCGTATTACATCGGCGTAGGCGACGATGAGATGACGGAATGGCTGCTCGCGCACAATGCGAAAGCTCCCGACGAATTCGTTGCAATCGCGGCGAAAGCGGGCAAGGACGATCTCGTGAAAAAGCTCGTCGAAGCGGGTTCGTCCCCGACGCTTGCGCTCCCGAGCTACGTTGATCGAAAGAATGAAAAAATGATTCGCTGGTTGCTCGAAAAAGGCGCGAACGCGAACGTCGAGTTCTCCGACGGCGTTCCCGTGATTGCCGTCGCCGCGCGAAATCCCGACGGCGCAATCGTGAAAATTCTCGTCGATGCAGGCGCAAAGCCGACTCCGGCGTTGCTCGCATACGTCAAGACGGGCAATCTCAAGCAGGTTGAGGAATTGCTCGCCGTCGGCGCGAACGCGAATGCCGAATTTTCCGACGGCGTTCCCGTGGTCGCGTTTGCGGCGCAACGTCGCAGCGTCGATATTTTGAAAAAGCTCGTGGAATTCGGCGGGAACGCGTCCGCTGCGCTTCCGTTTTATCTGGAAAGCCGACAGCCGCAGGATCTTCAAATTTTGGATTTCCTGCTCGAACGCGGCGCGGACGCGCGAATGTACGTGCAGGGCGTTCCCGCCGTCGTGCGCGCGGCGATGGCTCGCAATCCGGAAGCGGTAAGACGGCTCGTGAGCGCGCGCGGGAACGCGACTTTCGCACTCCCGTGGTTCGCCGAAAAGAATCAGCTCGAGACGGCGGAGTTTTTGCTGAAAAACGGAGCGAATCCGAACATGATCGCCGGCGTCGTTCCCGTGAAGTATTTCGTTTCCGAAAAAAGCATTTCGTCGGAAAATCCCGCCGCGGAGCCTGCGAGTTCCGCATCCGAGACGAGCAGTTCCCGCTGATTGTCGCTCGAAAGGTCCGGCGCTTGCGCGGTTTCCCCATTTTTTTCGCGGGAAGCGCGAGCGCTTGAGCTTTCGGGGAAATTTTTA
>CAVEBA010000050.1:0-1455 GCA_963613695.1 Sphaerochaetaceae bacterium | reverse complement strand
TGCTCGGCGCGTTCGCGCTTTTGTTTTTTGTCGCGGGAACAATGTTCGCTACGGACGAAAAAATTTATGCGACCGAGAATGCGCGTCTGAAAAAATCCGTCGGGAACACGACGTTTTACATCGATCCCGTGCGCGGGAACGATGCGGATTCCGGGCGCGACGAAGCGCGTCCGTGGAAAACGTTTTTGCCGCTTTCGTCCGTGCGTTTGAGCGCCGGCGACACGGTAATCGTCGCTCCCGGGCGTCATGAATTTTCCCTGCTGGTGAACGGCGGCGAAGGCTCGGAAAAACTTCCGCTCACGATACGATTTTTGTCCGGGAAACATATTTTCGCGCGCGGAAAATTGTGGGCGGAGAAATATCATATTTCCAACACGAACGACCGTCCGAACGCGCCGAAAGCCGTTGCCGTGCGTTTGAAAAATACAAAAAACGCGCGCTTGGTCGGCGACGGGAACGCCGAAATTCTCGCCGAGGGAAAAATGATTTTCGCGGTGATCGATGACAGCCGAAACATCGCGCTCGACGGGCTGACGTTCGATTATTTGCACCCGACGGTTTGCGAAATGCGAATCGTCGCTCGCACGGAAAAATTCGTCGACGCGGAAATCGATCCCGCGTTTCACTACGAAATTCGCGACGGGAAACTTTTTTGGAAAGCGCCCGATTGGACGTTCCCGCTGGGCGGATTTATCAAAGTTTTTAATCCGGACACGGGAACGTTCGGCGGAAATTTTACGCCGAACGGCGCGCGCGCGGAAGAGCTCGCGCCCGGGAAAGTGCGTTTTTCCTACGCGGGAACGGCGCCGCAGGTGCGCGTCGGGCAAGTGATTCAAAACCGCGATATCACGCGCGACTGCGTCGGATTTTTTCAACGCCGAAGCCGCGATATTCGTTGGGAAAAATGTTCGATTCACGCCATGCACGGGCTGGGCATCGTTTCGCAATTTTGCGAAAACCTCAGCTTTTCCCGGCTGAATGTCGCGCCGCGAAAAAAATCTTCGCGGACAAATGTCGCGTGGGCGGACATTCTGCATTTTTCCGGTTGCAGCGGAAAAATTCGCGTCGCCGACAGCGTGCTTTCGTGTTCGCACGACGATGCAATCAACGTTCACGGAACGCATCTGCGCGTTGCCGAACGCGTGAACGCGCGAACGCTCGTCCTGCGTTTCATGCACAATCAGACTTACGGGATCGACGGATTTTTCCCCGGCGACGAAGTTGAATTCGTGCACGGGAACACGCTTCTGCCGTTCGGAACGAACATCGTCGAAAAAGTTCGCGCGCTCGACGAACGCCGCCTCGAAGTCGTTTTCAAAAAAAACGTTCCCGAAAAATTCGAAGCGGAAGACGCCGTCGAAAACGTGACGCGAACGCCGGCGTTGCACGTGAAAAATGTCGTCGTGCGCAATGTCCCGATGCGCGGTTTTCTCGTGACGACGCGTCGCCCTGTCG
>CAVEBA010000049.1:4460-11132 GCA_963613695.1 Sphaerochaetaceae bacterium | reverse complement strand
GCTCAAAGGCGTGAAACTTAAAAACGAAAACGGCGATGACGAATTTTTTTTTTTTTCAAACGTCGTGCGTTTCCCCGATCCGCGCAAACTCGAAATCCACTTAAAACAAGGGCGCAAACGCGAAATCCGCCGCCTTTTCGAAGTCTTCGGATTCTTCGTAAAAACGCTCGTGCGCTTCCAAATCGGCGGATTGATTTTGAAAAAAATGCCTGCCGGCGATTGCAGAAAACTTTCGCAAAAAGAAATCGATTCCGTCTTTTCCAAAGGCGGGAACGCCGCCGCCGGGCACAGTCGCCTCAAAAAACCCAACCGCGCCGCCCTGCGCGGCGAACACGCGACCGAACGGAAAACCTCCACGCACAAGAAAATTTCCGCGCGCACCGCATTGCGGGAACGCGAAGCGCGAAAGCTGCGGGAACGCGCGGCGAACCGAGATTTCGACACAGATGATGCGGGAACGCGCAATGTTTCCGCAGAAAAATCGACGTTCGGGAAAAAGCGTCCGGAACCGTCGCACGAAAACGTGTGGCAACGCGGTCTTCGCCCGCATCGAAAAAATTCGCGCACGCGAAACTACGCTTCTCGCGCTCGCAAAAAATAACGCCGCGCGGGAACGCGCAACTCAACGCGACGGGAACGCGCCGCACAGCAGTTTCGCGAGCCGAACCGCGTTCGCGAAACTTTTCGTCTGCGCAATTCCTTTGCCCGCGATGTCGTAGGCGGTGCCGTGATCGGGCGAGGTGCGCACGTGCGGCAACCCGAGCGAAATGTTCACCGCTTCGTCAAATTCAAGCGTCTTCAACGGCGCGAGCGCCTGATCGTGATAGAGCGCGACGATGACATCGAATTCGCCGCGCAACTGCCGCGCAAAAATCGTGTCCGCGGGAACGCAACGGGAAAGCCCGGGAAAACGCACGCGAAGTTTTTCCAAAATCGGCTCGATGATTTCGATTTCCTCGCGCCCGAGAATTCCCTGCTCTCCCGCGTGCGGATTCAGTCCGCAAACGCCGACGGAAGCGTCGCGTTTTCCGAGTTTTTCGGCAAGAAAAAATGCCTGTTCCACAGCGCGGGAAAGCGTCGCCTCGGTAAGCGCGGCGGGAACGTCGCGCAACGGAATGTGCCACGTGGCGAGCACGACGGAAAGCCTGCCGCCCGCAAACGCCATCACGGGAACGCCGCCCCAACGCGCCGCAAAAAATTCCGTCTGCCCGGGAAATTCGTAGCCGATACTTTTCAAACTCGCCTTGTTCACGGGCGCGGTAACCACACCGGAAAATTCACCCGCGAGCGTTCCCGCCGCCGCGCGTTCCATCGCCGCAAGCGCGATGCGCTGACCGTCCTCGCTCGGCGAACCGGGCGCGATTTCAAAATTCGCATCGCCGACGGGAACGCCCGCGCACGGAAGCGAAGCCAGCCAACGCGCCGGACCGACGGCGACGACATCGCCCGCTGCGTCCGGATTTTCCGCGAGCCAACGCGCGATGATTTCCGGACCGACACCTGCGGGATCGCCGCACGTTAAAGCCAATTTCCCTCGCTTCATAATTTTTTCTCCGCGAAAAAAAGTTTCAGAGCTCGTAGCCCTCCGGCGCAATCAGCACGACGAATTCGCCTTTGAGATTTTTTCCGACGAGCTTCGGAAGCACTTCAGAAATCGCGCCGACGAGCACGGTTTCGTGCAGTTTCGTAAGTTCCCGCGCGAAGCAAACCACGCGATTTCCGCCGAGCGTTTCCGCAATCTCCTCCGCAAAAGCGCGAATGCGATGGCAAGATTCGTAAAGCGCGAGCGTAATTTTCGACGCGCGATTTTCCTCCAAAAAACGGCGCCGCGCCGCAGATTTCGGCGCAAGGAAACCGTGATACGCAAACGCATTGGTCGGCAATCCGCTCACCGAAAGCGCCGTAATCAACGCGCACGGTCCGGGAACGCTTTCCACGGCGAGCCCGCGACGGCGGCACTCGCGCACAACGCGAAATCCGGGATCGGAAAGCGTCGGCGTTCCCGCATCGCACACGAGCGCAACACTCGCGCCCGATGCGATTTTCGCCGCGATTCCCGCGGCGGAAGCCTGTTCGTTGTGTTCGTGATACGCGAGCAACGGTCGCGAAATTTCAAATTTTCGCAACATGTTTCCCGTCGTTCGCGTATCTTCGCACGCGATGAAATCTGCGGCGGAAAGCGTTTCCCGCGCGCGCGGCGAAAGGTCGGAAAGATTGCCGATCGGCGTCGCCACGACGCTCAGTCGAGCACCGCGCGGGAACGCATTTTCGTTTTCGGAAAAATTTTCGTGAGTTTCGTTTTCCATGACGATTGTCCGTGTAATTTTTTTTCAATGCACATCGATGACGACAAGCTCCGAGCTACACCCGATGCGGTAAGGAATTTGCCAAAGCCCGATTCCGGACGTTACGTAGCCGAGCGTTCCCGCGTCGTTCCACACGCCGTAGACGTGCGGATTAAAAAGACCGACGAGCCACGTCACCGGCCACAATTGCCCCGCGTGCGTATGCCCGCTGAAAACAAAATCCGCCCCCGCCGCGACCGCCTCCGCCGAGCCTTTCGGCTGATGATCAATCACGAACGCGGGAACGTTTTCGGGACGCCCCGAAAGCAATGACGCAATCGGCGCGCGGGAACGATTCGTCGCATCGTCGCGCCCAACGAAAAGAATGCGCGCATCCGCCGCGCCGTCTGCGGGAACGCTCGCGCTCGCGTCGCGCAACATGCGAATTCCCGCGCGGCGAATGAAAGCGAAATCCCGCGTCAAATCGCCGAAATATTCGTGATTTCCGAGCGTTGCGAAAACGCCGAGCGGCGCGTCGATTTTCCGCAACGCTTCTTCGCTTCGCTCCGCTTCCACGGGCGCGATGTCGCCGTCGATCAAATCGCCGGCAATCACGACGACATCGGGATTTTGCGCGTTGACGAGCGCGACGAATTTTTCCGCGCGAGCGCGTCCGATGCGCGTTCCCAAGTGCCAATCCGCCGTAGCGACGATGCGCAACGTTCCCGGCGCTTTCGGCGTTCCCGCGTCCTGTTCGACGAAACGTTTTTCCTCGGGAATCCACGCGAAACTGCGCACGCGCGGATGTTCAAATTTCCAAAAACCGTGCGCGCAAACCGCCGCAACGAGCACGACGCCCGTTCCCGCGAACGCATATTTGAAACGCGCGAGCCGCGGAAAAATTTTCGCCGAAAGCATTCCCGCCGCCGCCCACAGCGCAAGATAAATTGCGGGAACGACGCCGAACGCGAGAAATTCCCACGCGAAGCCGAACACGCCCGCATCGTGGCGATGCAACAAAAATCCGACGAACGCGAGCGCGAAAAGCGCCGTCGCGCCGAGCACGACAATCGTCGCCGCCGCTCGCAATGCGCGACGTCCCGCGAAAAGACGCCGAACGGAATACGCGAGAAACAGATTCAACCCGAGAATTGCGCCCGGCAATGCGATGAAAAAAATCCACATACGTTGCGGCGATTCAATCATTTCGCCGCCGCCTTGGAAAACGATTTTTTCTTCGCGAAAATCCGCTCGCGGGAACGAAAATTTTGCGTTCCCGCGCGGCTTCGCGGATTTTTCGTTAGGCTTTTCGCGGATGCGTGCGACGATGCTCGTCGATGAGGCGGGAACGCTCGACGGCAGTATAAATCTGCGTTGTGCCGATGTCGGCGTGTCCGAGCATTTCCTGAATTACGCGCAAGTCCGCGCCGTTCGCGAGCAAGTGAGTTGCGAACGCGTGGCGAAGTTGGTGCGGATGAATTTTTTTATCGATTCCGGCGCGGCGCACCATTTCCTGCAAGAAAACCCAAAGCGTTTTTCGCGAGATCGCCTTGCCCCACGTGCTGATGAAAAGCGCACTACCCGTCTTCGGTTTCGCGAGACGCGGACGCCCGTCCTCGGACAGATAATCGCGAATCGCGGCGAGCGCTCGGCGCCCCACGGGAACGATTCGATCTTTCGAACCTTTCCCGCGCACGCGCACGATGCCTTCTTCAAAATTGATTGCCTGAATTTCGAGCGTGCAAATTTCACTCGCGCGAAGCCCGCTTCCGTACATGAGCTCGAGCATCGCGCGGTCGCGCAAGCCCTGCGGCGTCGCGGGAACGGGCGTTTCGAGAATGCGCGAAACTTCCTCGACGGAAAGCGTTTCCGGCAAGGTGCGCCGAACGCGCGGGCTCGATACGATTTCGGAAAAATCATCTTCGCGCACGCCCGAAGCGACGAGCCGTTTCGCCAAGGAACGCACGGCGGAAAGTTTGCGCGCAACGGTTTTTGCGGAAACGCCGATGTCGTTCAATTCTTCCGTCCACGCGGACAAATCTTCCGGGCGCACGCCGCGCCACGTTCCCGCGCCGCCCGAGCGCCGCAGGAAATCGCCGAACTGGAGCAAATCTTTTTCGTAGCTCAAAACGGTATTTTTCGAAAGCCCGCGTTCAAGCTCGAGAAACGCGAGAAAATCTTCGATCCCGCGTCCGATTTCAGGCGCGGGAACGAAGTTCGGAGCTTCTCGCCGTTTAGTCATTTTTCTTCAAAAAAAAATAAATTTTCGCGAAAGGAAAATTTTGAAATCAGCGTTCCCGCGAAGCGCGAAAAATTGCATCGGCGGTGCGCACGACATCGCGATGCGCGGCGATGTCGTGCAGGCGCAAACACGCGACGCCGTGAAACGCGCCGAGCGCGGAACACGCAGAATCGCCGCCCGTTCTTTCTTTCGGCGGCTTTCCGCCGAGCACGATTCCGAGCGTGCTTTTTCGGCTCGTGCCGAGCAAAACGGGAAAACCGAGCGCGGCGATTTTTTCCGACTCGGCAACGATGAGAAGATTCTGCTCCGGCGTTTTTCCGAAACCGAATCCGGGATCGAGCCAAAGCTGATTTGCGGGAACGCCGCTCGACAAAATTCGCGCGATCCCGCAGCGCAAATCTTCGAAAAATTCCGTGCGAAAATCCGCGTAATTCGGCGTTGCGCGATTGTGCATTGCGATGAGCGGACAACCGAGACGCGCCGCCGTTTTTCCCATCGCGTATTCGTTCGAAGTTTCCGCGGGAACGCCGGAATCGCCGACAACGCCGGGCGCAATTCCCGCGCCGGAACCGTCGGCGGGACCGATTGCGTGAACATCGTTGATGATGTCCGCGCCCGCAAGAATCGCGGCTTCGGCAACGTCCGGACGATACGTATCCACGGACACGGGAACGTGCGGAAGCGCGGCGCGAATTGCGGCGAGCGCCGGCAGGAGCCGGCGTTTTTCCTCATCGGCATCGATGCGCGGCGAGCCCGGGCGCGTGGATTCCGCGCCGAGATCGATGATGTCCGCTCCCGCCGCAACGAGCGCGACGGCGTGTTCCCGCGCGGCATCGGGAGAAAAAAATTCGCCTCCGTCGGAAAAGGAATCCGGTGTTGCGTTGACGATTCCCATGAGGAGCGTTCGTTCGGAAAAATCGCAAGGCAACGCGCGATTGTGCGGCGATTTCCAAAAACCGTTTTTTGAAAACAGAGCAGGCATGTGATGCAATCGAAAAGAAAATTTTCGCGGGAACGCCGTGCGCTTCAAACGCGCTTCGCGGCGCCGTGCGCACAAAGCGCCGTGAGCAACAGATAGAGCGTTTCGAGATGCGGCATCGGCACGCCCGCCGCGTTCCCGCGACGCAACGGTTCGCCCCAAATGGATTCGACTTCGACTTCCCGCCCGGCGCGAAAATCGAGCAAGCTCGAAGGCAAATACGCGCCGCAACGCTTCGTCACTTCAAATTGTTTTTCCAAATGCGAATCGGGAATTTCGCAACCGAGCGCGCGCGCCGCCGCCTGCACTTCGCGCATGAGTTTCCATGCAAGCTCGACGAGTCCGGGCGCGGCGAGCAACGCATCGCAAGCGATGTTCCCGCCCGCAATCGCAAGACCGTTGAACGGAATGTTCCAGCAAAGTTTTTTCCAAAGAGTTTCTTCGAGCGAATCTTTTGCTTCGGCGGGCATTCCGGCATCGCAAAACATTTTGACGAGCGCGTGCGTGCGTTCCCGCGGCGCTCCGCCGTCGCCCTCGCCCAACCAAAGTCGCGTCGCGCCCAAGTTCGCGATGACGCCGGGCGCAGTGCGATTGATCGTGACGTAGCAAAGTCCGCCGACAACATTTTCCGCGCCGAAAAGTGCGCCGAGCGCTTCAACGTTTCCGAGCCCGTTTTGAAACGTGAGCAAGATCGTTCCCGCGCCGACGAGCGGTGGCAGCAGTTTTGAAAACTGCGCGTTCGCCGTTGTCTTCAACGCAATCAGCACGAGATCGCACACGCCGATTTCTTCCGGCGAACGATGCGCATTCACGCGAACGTTTCGGACGTTCCCGCGATCGTGCAACTCGAAGCCGCGTTCCCGCACGACATCGTAATCGCTGCGCAACAGGAAATGCACATCGTGCCCCGCGTCCGCGAGTTTTATTCCGTGATAGGCGCCGACCGCGCCCGCTCCGACAACCGCAATCTTCATGGTGTCGGCAATTATTTTGCAAAACGTCGGAAACGCGAGAACGAATTTTTTTCGCGAAAATCGATCGCGGGAACGCGCGCGTTCGACGAAAATTTTCTTTCAAAAATTTTTCATCTTTCGATCAGAAAAAAAATCGAACGCGAAAGAGAAAGACTCTTGCCATATCCGATTTTTGCGTTTTAATTTTCGCCG
>CAVEBA010000049.1:0-4450 GCA_963613695.1 Sphaerochaetaceae bacterium | reverse complement strand
CGGAGATGCAGACGCTTCATCGAGTTCACAAAAAATTCCAAAACGCTTATTGCTTACTTGCATCATTCTCATGTCGAAGAAAACCTCTGAAAAGTCGGGGAACAAATTCGTTTACGAGTTCGGGAAAAAAACTGACGGGAACGCTCAAATGCGGAATCTCCTTGGCGGGAAAGGCGCCAACCTCGCGGAAATGGCGCGCATCGGACTTCCGGTTCCTCCCGGTTTCACCATCAGCACCGACGTTTGCACGTATTACTACGAGAATAAAAAAACTTATCCGAAGACGCTCATGGCGGACGTTCGCGCCGCCGTCGCCAACATCGAAAAACAACTCGGAAAAAAATTCGGCGATGCCTCCGCCGCGCCCTTGCTCGTCGCCGTGCGCTCCGGCGCTCGCGAATCCATGCCGGGCATGATGGATACGATTTTGAATCTCGGGCTGAACGACGAAACCGTCGAAGCCCTCGCCCGCGCCACGAACAACGAACGCTTCGCGTGGGACTGCTATCGCCGATTCGTTCAGATGTACGGCGATGTCGTTCTCGGCGTGCAAAAACTTCCGAACGAAGATCACGAACCTTTCGAATCCGTCATTCACGACGTGAAAACCGAAATGCTCGAAAAGCCCGAAGCGAGCGACACGGAGCTCGGCGTCGTCGAATTGCGGGAACTCGTTTTTCGTTTCAAAAAACTGATTAAAAGCCGCACGGGAAGCGACTTCCCGACGGATCCGTGGAAACAGCTCGAAGGCGCGATCGGCGCGGTTTTCGGTTCTTGGATGAACGAGCGCGCGATCATCTATCGCCAAAAATATCACATCCCGTCGAGCTGGGGCACGGCGGTGAACGTGCAATCGATGGTGTTCGGGAACACGGGAGATTTTTCCGGCTCGGGCGTTGCGTTCACGCGCGATCCCGCGAGCGGAGAAAAAGTTTTTTACGGAGAATTTTTGATGAACGCGCAAGGCGAAGACGTTGTCGCCGGCGTCCGCACGCCCGATCCCGTCGCGCGTCTCGCGGAAGTGATGCCGTCCGCGCACACGCAGTTGCTCTCCATCTGCAAGACGCTGGAAAATCATTTCCGCGACATGCAGGATTTTGAATTCACGATTGAAGACGCGAAAGTTTTCATGCTCCAAACGCGCAACGGCAAGCGAACCGGCGTTGCCGCGATTCGCATCGCTTGCGAAATGGTGCGCGAAAAACTGATCGATTGGAAAACCGCCGTGCGCCGCGTTCCCGCAGAACAGCTCGACCAAGTGCTCGCGCCGATTTTTGATCGCACGGCGCTCAAAGGCGCAACGTCCGTCGCGCGCGGGCTTCCCGCGGGACCGGGCGCCGCTTCCGGCAAAGTTTATTTCAACGCGGAACGCGCGGAAGCCGCCGCCGCCCACGGCGAAAAAGTCTTGCTCGTTCGTCTCGAAACCTCGCCCGAAGATTTGCGCGGCATGATCGCCGCCGAGGGCATTCTCACGGCGCGCGGAGGTGTTTCCTCCCACGCGGCGCTCGTCGCGCGGCAAATGGGAAAAGTCTGCGTCAGCGGAGCTTCTTCTATCAATATCGATTACGCCAATCGCTCCCTTTCCGTCGGCGACGTAATCGTCAAGGAAGGCGAATGGCTCAGCATCGACGGCACATCGGGAGAAGTTTATCTCGGACAAATCGCGACGGCGCCCAGCGATGTCGTCGCGGGAATTGTTCGCGGGAACGAAGAAGCGAAAAAATCCGATGCTTACAAAAATTTTGCGCAACTTATGGCGTGGTGCAAAAAAGCAACGCGGCTCGGCGTTCGCACCAATGCCGACGCTCCCGCGCAGACAGCCGTTGCCGTCGCGTTCGGCGCGCAAGGCATCGGGCTCACGCGCACGGAGCACATGTTCTTTGAGGGCAACCGCATCGACGCCGTTCGCGAAATGATTCTCGCGACAAATCTCGAAGGACGTCGCGCCGCCGTGAACAAATTGCTTCCGTATCAGCGCGGAGATTTTGAAGGAATCTTCCGCGAGCTCAAAGGACTTCCCGCGACGATTCGTCTGCTCGATCCGCCGTTGCACGAATTCCTCCCGCAAACGAAGGAACAACAGCTCGACCTCGCGAAAAAACTCCACGTTCCCGTCAGCCACATTCAGCGTCGCGTTGCGGAGTTGCACGAGTTCAACCCGATGCTCGGACATCGCGGTTGCCGTCTCGGAATTTCCTATCCGGAAATTACGGAAATGCAGGCGCGCGCGATTTTTGAAGCCGCCGCAATTTGCGTGAAAGAAAAAATCCGCGTCGCTCCCGAAGTGATGATTCCGCTCGTCGGTTTCGCGGAAGAATTCAAAAATCAAGCGGCGATCGTTCGCCGCGTCGCCGCGGAAGTCATGGCGGAAAACAAGGTGAAAATCACCTACAAGGTCGGAACGATGATCGAAATTCCGCGCGCTTGCGTCATCGCGGACAAAATCGCGACGGAAGCGGAATTTTTCTCTTTCGGCACCAACGACTTGACGCAGACGACGCTCGGCATGAGCCGCGACGACTCCGGATCTTTCCTCGGCGATTACACACGGCTCGAAATCGTGAAGCGCAATCCGTTCGCGTCGATCGATCAGGAGGGCGTCGGCGCGATGATGAAGCTCGGCGTCGAGCTCGGACGGCGTTCCCGCCCCGACATCAAACTGGGCATCTGCGGCGAACACGGAGGCGATCCCGAATCGGTCAAATTCTGCCACCGCATCGGACTCACCTACGTCAGCTGCTCGCCCTATCGCGTGCCGACGGCGCGCCTTGCCGCGGCGCAGGCGGCGATCGAAGAAGAAATTTCGTCAACACAATCCATAAAAATAACTATGGCTACTGCAAAGACCACCAAGAAACCGGCCGCCAAAAAAGCGGCTCCGGCAAAAAAAGCTCCGGCTAAAAAAGCCGCTCCCGCCAAGAAACCGGCGGTGAAAAAACCGGCCGCCAAGAAAGCGGCTCCGGCGAAAAAAGCTCCGGCGAAAAAGCCGGTCGCTAAGAAACCGGTCGCTAAAAAGGCGGCTCCGGCGAAAAAAGCTCCCGCCAAAAAGGCGGTTGCTAAGAAACCGGTTGCCAAGAAAGCTGCTCCCGCAAAGAAACCTTGCGGTTGCAAGAAAAAAGCCTGCGCGAAGAAATAATCTCCTCGCTCAAGCATAAAAAAACGCCCCGCAGGATTCGTTCCCGCGGGGCGTTCTTTTTTCTCCGAAACGTAATTAAAAAAAATTACGCGGGAACGAAAATGTTTTGCTCTCGCCGAGGCTTCAAGACAGAATCCCGCGGCAATGACGAAAAACAACACCAAGAAAAAATCCGCACCGAAAAAAAATCAAAGAATCGGCAAATCTGCGTCAGTCTTCCGGTCTCGCTCTTCGAATCCGCGAAAAACTATCGACGCAAGGCGGGCTTCCTCTCAATGAGCGAACTTCTGCGCACAGCAACGGAAAGCGCCGACAAAATCGCCGCGCTAAAACGCGAAGCAGAAAAACGCACCCAGATTTCTTTCCGACTTCCCGAAGATCTTTACACGAGAATTTTCCGTCTCTCCGGAAAAACCGGACAAAGCACGGCAAAAATCATTCGCACGCTCCTCGAAAACGCATCAAAACTCGGAATCCGCCCGAAATCCGTTCCCGCAACGAAGAAAAAATCCTCGCAGAAATAAGCACATCGGCGGACTCTCAGAGACGTTCAATTTGTCTGCCGGCGCGAATAATTTATTGCGAATATCCGGCACATGGTTATTTTGAAGCTGTTTCGTTTCACTTATGGAAATCTCAATCGGAAAGCGGAAAACAGTTCAAGAATTGATTAACTGGTTCAATAGCGGCTGGCTTTGTTTGGAGCCCAGTTTTCAACGAAAGTCCGTTTGGACGGTGAGCGACAGGAAAAAACTTATCCAGTCGATATTAGACGGATACCCGATTCCTGCGATATTTCTCTATAAGAGAATGAGCGAAACAGAAAACGGCACCTGCGTTTATGACGTGATTGACGGGAAGCAGAGAATCGAATCGATATTTCATTTTCTGAAAATTTTAAAAAAGTCTTCCCCGTTTTCTGTCGAACTTTATGACGACGAATTAGGGGCAAAAGAATTGTGCAACAGAAGGCGACTGGAAAAAATCCGGGGGAAATTTAACGGGCATGAAACCCGGCTCATGGATTTGATGCAGTATGAAATACCCGTGATTGAGGTTACGGGAGATTTCTCCGAAATCGTACGACTTTTCGTATTGATAAACTCTACGGGGAAGGCGTTGTCTGCACAGGAAAAACGTAACGCAAATTATTGCAACAGCGATTTTCTGAAAGCGGTAACAGGCATCGCGAAAAATCAAGAGGACAATTTAAAGAAATTAGGTGTGGTCTCGCCTGTCGCCATATCGAGAATGAAACACATCGAGCTAGTCGCAGAACTGATGATTTCTTTTTACAGGTGCGCGCTCTTAGAC
>CAVEBA010000048.1:7429-11178 GCA_963613695.1 Sphaerochaetaceae bacterium | reverse complement strand
CTCCGGATTGTTTCCTCTACTATACCGGAAATCTTTCTATTGTCGACACTATTTAAACCTTTTCAACTCCTCAACTGTCTTTCACAGGAACGGCTTACGCCCTTACAGGGCTTGATAATTAAACACATCGCAGACATAGGGCGGCGCTTCGCTTGCCCTATGCTGTTGCTTATCGCGCCGTTGGCGCTTTTCACGCCCGCTTCGCGGACGTTTTAACTGATAGCTGATAACTGATAGCTTCGGTTATCCGTTATCAACTATCAGTTATCAGTTTTTTGGCGCGAAGCGCCGACTCAACTCCTCAACTCTTTTTATTTTTCTTCGTCGCGGAGCTCGATATGAACGTCTTTGAGCTGACGCGGCGTGACGGCGGACGGGCATTGCGCCATGAGGTCTTGCCCGCGCTGAGTTTTCGGGAACGCAAGCAAATCGCGAATGGAGCTGCGTCCCGCGAGCATCGTGACGAGTCGGTCGAAGCCGAGCGCGATCCCGCCGTGCGGCGGCGCGCCGTAGCTGAACGCCTTGAGCATGTAGCCGAAACGCGTTTCGACGACGTCTTTCGGAATTTCGAGCACGTCTTCGAACACTTTTTTCTGCATGTCCGGGTTGTGGATACGAATGGAACCGCCGCCGAGTTCGACGCCGTTGAGCACGATGTCGTAGTGCTGACCGCGCACGGCGTGCGGGTTCGTGTCGAGCAGGGGCACGTCTTCCTTTACGGGAGCGGTGAACGGGTGGTGCGCGGAAACGAAGCGGTTTTGTTCTTCGTCCCAGAGCATGAGCGGGAACTCGATAACCCAGAGGAAGTTAAACTGTTTCGGCGAAATCGTGAGCTTGCCGCGCGCTTGCAGGAGCTTTGCGCATTCGAGACGAACGCGTCCGAGAATTGCGGAAGCCTGTTCCCACGGCGCCGCCGCGAAGAAGACGATATCGCCGTCTTCGATATTCAGTTTTTCTTTGAGCGCCGCTTTTTCCTCGTCGGAGAAAAATTTGAGAATCGGCGATTTCCATTCGCCGTTTGCCGCCTTGATGAACGCGAGTCCCTTGGCGCCGAGCGTTTTGGCGATGGTTTCGAGATTCGTGAGCTCGCCCTGCGTGATGTCTTCGAGACCTTTCGCGTTGATTGCGCGAACGACGCTTCCTTTGGTGTTCGCGACGGAGTTGAACACTTTGAAAGCGGAGTTTTTGAAAAGGTCGGTGAAGTCCGTGATTTCAATGCCGAAGCGCGTGTCGGGCTTGTCCACGCCGAAGCGGTCCATCGCTTCTTGGTAAGGCATGCGCGGGAACGGCGTCGGGATATCGATGTCGAGGACTTCTTTCCACACGCGTTTGAGCATGCCTTCGATGAGCGCGTAAATGTCTTCGCGTTCGATGAACGACATTTCGATATCGACCTGCGTGAATTCCGGCTGACGGTCGGCGCGGAGGTCTTCGTCGCGGAAACATTTTGCGAGCTGATAGTAGCGCTCGATCCCGGAAACCATCAGCATTTGCTTATACTGTTGCGGCGATTGCGTGAGCGCGTAGAACTGCCCGGGATTGAGACGCGAGGGCACGAGAAATTCGCGTGCGCCTTCGGGCGTGCTTTTGAAAAGAATCGGCGTTTCGACTTCGACAAAAGCCTGTTCGTCGAGATAGTTGCGAATCGCGTGTCCCGCTTTCGCGCGCATGCGGAGCAAATTCAGATTTCGCGGGCGGCGCAAATCGAGGTAGCGGTAGGCGAGGCGCAAATCCTCATTCACCTTGTCCGCCTTGTCGTCTTCCATCGGGAACGGAAGCGGCGCGCAAACGTTGTGCACCGTGATTTCTTCGGCGACGACTTCGATCGTTCCCGTGGGAAGTTTTTCGTTGATCGTGTCGGCATCGCGCGGCGTTACCGTTCCCGTAACCTGAATCACGCTCTCGGATTTGAGATTTTTCGCGACTTCGTGCACCGCCGGATTGGACGGATTGAAGACGATTTGCGTGATGCCTTCGCGGTCGCGAAGATCGACAAAGCGAACGCCGCCGAGGTCGCGGACGGTATCAACCCAGCCGATCAGAGTAACTTTTTTCCCCGCATCGGCGGTCGTCAAACAGTTGCAGTTATGTGTGCGCAGCATTGTATATAAACGTGAAAGGCGCGAATGCTAAACTTCTGCGTTTCCTCCCGCAAATCTAAATTCTTCGCAATATTTTCGCCGCGCGCCGTTCCCGCGCGAAAAATTTTAATTTGCGGACGCTTTTTCGCCGGCGCAAAATCTCGCGCCGTTATGAAAAGAAAAGCCCCGCGTTCCCGCGCACTGTTTGTTTTTGCCGCCGCATCGTCGCTCGCCGTTCCCGTCGCGGCGCAAGCTCAGCGAAACGCCGTTCCCGCAGAACGTCCGAACGTCATCGTGCTCATCGCGGACGATCTCGGCTACGGAGATGTTTCCGCTTACGGTTCGTCTTTGCGCACGCCGAATTTTGACCGCATCGCGAAAAACGGATTGCGTTTTCGTCGCGGCTACGCGGCGTCCGCCACGAGCTCGCCGAGCCGCTACGCGCTTCTCACCGGAATTTACCCGTGGCGGAATCGCGTGGATATTTTGCCCGGAGATTCGCCGCTCATCATTCCCGCGGACAAGCCGACGATTGCGACGATGTTTCGCGACCGCGGCTACGCGACCGCCGCCGTCGGCAAATGGCATCTCGGGCTCGGCGGTGCCGAAAAAGATTGGAACGCGCCCATCGCTCCCGGACCGAAAGAAATCGGCTTCGACCGCTCCTACATTATGGCGGCGACAAATGACCGCGTGCCTTGCGTGTATTTTTCCGACGGAAAAGTTGTCGGGCTCGACCCGAACGATCCGATTCGCGTGAACTATCGCAAAAATTTTCCCGGCGAACCGACGGGGCGCGACAATCCCGAACTGCTCAAAATGCGTCCGTCGCCGAATCACGGGCACGCGGATTCCATCGTCAACGGCATTTCGCGCATCGGATTCATGAAAGGCGGCGCGAAGGCGCGTTGGATTGACGAGGAAATGTCGGGCGTTTTTTCGCGCGAAGCGCATGCGTTTATTACGGCGAACCGTTCCCGCCCGTTTTTCCTTTATTATGCGTTGCATCAGCCGCACGTGCCGCGCGCGCCGCATGCAAAATTCGTCGGAAAATCCGGACTCGGTCCGCGCGGCGATGCCGTGCTCGAAGCCGACGCGCAAGTCGGCGAACTTCTCGATTTGCTCAAAAAACTCGGCATCGAAAAAAACACGATTATCGTTTTCACGAGCGACAACGGTCCCGTGCTCGACGACGGCTACGCGGACAATGCGGCGACGCTTGCAAAAGCGAAAAAATACAATCCCGCGGGAACGCTTCGCGGCGGGAAATACAGTCTTTTCGAAGGCGGCACGCGCGTGCCGTTCATCGTGAGTTGGCGCGGGAAAATCGCGCCGGGCGTGTCCGACGTTCCCGTCTCGCAACTCGATTTGTTCGCGAGTTTTGCGGCGCTCATCGGTGGCGACGTTCCCGCGGGAACGGATTCGCAGAACCGTCTCGACGTTTTTCTCGGCAAAAACAAAATCGCCGGACGCGAAAATTTTATCGTCGAAGCAACGGGGCGGCTCGCGTTTCGCGAGGGCGATTACGTTTTCATTCCCGCGCACAAAGGTGCGAAAATCGCATGGCAGACAGGAATCGAAAACGGCAACGATGATTGCGATGCGCTCTACAACGTTTCCGGCGCCGACGATGCTCAGCGCGACAATCTCGCGGAAAAAATGCCCGAA
>CAVEBA010000048.1:0-7419 GCA_963613695.1 Sphaerochaetaceae bacterium | reverse complement strand
GTAAGGTGGAAGGTGGAAAATTAGGAATTAGAAATTAGAAGAAGTGCGGATTAAAAATTTTCCGTTCCCCATTCTCCGTTTTCCGTTTTTAGGTGGGCGTTATTCGCTATTCACTATTAATTATTCACCGAAAAACTCCTCGGCTTTTTTCACACCGTTTTTAGAAAGTCCCGTAGCTCTTCGGCGAATTTTTCTCCGATGCCTTCGACGGCGCGCAGTTCGTCGAGCGTCGCGGCTTTGAGTCGCGGGATCGTGCGGAATCGCGCGAGCAACGCCGCTTTACGCCGTTCGCCCAGCCCGGGCATTTCGTCGAGCACGGATTCGCGAATTTTGCGGGAACGCAAATCCGCGTTGTAGGTGTTGGCGAAACGGTGCGCTTCATCGCGCAGACGTTGAAGCAAGCGCAGCGCCGGCGAGTCGTCGGGCATTTTCAGCGGAGCGCGTCCGTCGTGAAAAATTACGTATTCTTCGCGTTTTGCCATGCCGATCATCATGGGCGGAGCAACGCCGATTTCGTCAAACGCTTCGAGCGCGGCGTGCACTTGCCCGATTCCGCCGTCGATGACGATGAGATCCGGGAACGCTTTATTTTCGCGGTGCAGACGCGAGTAGCGGCGAGCGATTGTTTCGTGCATGGAACGAAAATCGTCGTTCCCGACGTAGCCTTTGATGCGAAAGCGGCGATACTCGTTTTTGTCGGGAACGCCGTCGCGAAAATGCACGCACGACGACACGACGAACGTTCCCGAGATGTGCGAAATGTCGAAGCACTCCATCGTGCGCGGGAACGGATCCATGCCGAGCATTTCGCCGAGAAGCCGCGCGGCGTCGAGCGGCGAAGTCGGATCCGGGAGCGGATTTCCGCGCGAGAAACGGCGGGATTTTTCGAGCGTTGATTCGAGTGCGGCGATGCGGTCGCGAAGTGCGGCGGCGCGTTCGTAATCTTGCGTTCCCGCCGCTTGCGCCATTTCGCCGCGCAGACGCTCGACTTCCTCGCGGTCGCGTCCTTCGAGAAATTCGCACGCCGCCTCGACGCGCGCGCGATATTCGCTTTCGGAAACTTCGTTTGCGTGCCCGTAAATTTCGGCGCGAGCATCGTCGTAGAGCCGCCAGCGTCCGTCATCGAGCCGTCGCGGGTGCGCATCGCCGAGCAGCACGCCGAATTTTTTTCGAAGTTGCGCGAGCGTGCGACGCACGCCGGTCGTGTGCGGGAACGGTCCGAAGTAGCGCGCTCTGTCGGTAGAACGCACGCGCACGAGACGAAACACGGGAAGCGCGGCGCCGAGATCGACGCGGATTTGGATAAACTGTTTGTCGTCGGTGAAAAGCGTGTTGTATTTCGGTTTCAGCTCTTTGATAAGGCGACCTTCGAGCAAAAGCGCTTCCGTTTCCGAGCGCACAACGTGAAAATCAAAATCGGCGATAAGCTCGACGAGCATTTTGATTTTCGGCCCGAGCAAAGGGCGGCGTCCCGGCTGAAAATACGTGGACACGCGGTTTTTGAGATTTTTTGCTTTGCCGACGTAAATAATCGAGCCGAGACGATCTTTCATCAGATAAACGCCGGGTTTGCGCGGGAGCGCGCGCACTTTCGCTTTCAGCGATTCTTCATTTTTCTCGAACATCGGCGGGAACGTCGTCGTCTTTTCTCGCGGCGTAGCGATTCGCGAGCACGGTGCAGACAAGGAGCTGCAACTGGTGATAAAACATGACCGGCAAAACGATCATGCCGATTTGCGGCGCGCTCCCGAAAATGAGTTTCGCCATAGGCACGCCGCCCGCGAGCGTTTTTTTCGAACCGCAAAACACGGTGGCGATTTCGTCTTCCTTTTTGAAGCCGAGCGCGCGCGCGGCGAGTGTCGTTCCCGTAAGCGCGACGGCGAGCAGAATTCCCGCGCCGATGAATGTTTCGAGCAACAGCACGGGACCGTGTTTCGTCCAAAGCCCGTCATACACGGAATCCGCGAACGACGAAAAAACGAGCAGGAGAATGACGAGCTTGTCGAACACGTTGATGTATTTTTTGTAGGGCTGGACTTTTTTGTAGAAAAACGGATTGAGAATTTGCCCGAGCAAAAAGGGCAGAAAGAGCAGTACGAAAAGATTCAGAAAAGTTTCGCCGAGCGGGAGCGTTCCCGTGCCCTCCGTCGAAACAAAAATTCCGACGATGAGCGGCGTGAGAAAAATTCCGAGAATGCTCGAGAGCGATGCGTTGAAAATCGCGGCGGAAACGTTCCCGCGCGCGGCGGCGGTCATCGCAACGGACGATGAAATCGTGGACGGAATCGCGCCGAGAAAATAAAATCCGAGCACGAGATCCGCAGGAATAAATTGCCGCGCGACAAGGCAAAACAGAAACGCGACGAGTGGGAACACGACGAAAGTCGTCAGCTGCACGCAAAGATGAATGCGCCACGAGAGAATGCCGTCGCGCAGATTTTTTCGGGAAATTCCCAGCCCGTGAAAGAAAAAGATGAGCGCGATTCCGAAGTCGGAAAGTTTGTCGGCGTGAATTGTTCCGCCCGTGCGTCCGACGTCCGGGAACAGCGTCGCGAGCACGACGCAGGAGACCATTCCGAGCAGAAACCAATCTTTGAAAATATTCGGCAACGGCAGTTTTTTTCTTCCGTTGTGCGGCTTTTCGGTGGTGAGTGAATTTGCGTTCATTGTGTTTCGCGTTTTTCGGGCGTTCCCTCGGAATGCGGAAAACGGAGCCGTTCCCGCGCGGCGATTATTTCTTTTTCCCGGCGGAATTTTTCCGTAATTTTTCACGCAACGCGTTCCAGTGAGCGAGGCGTTCCGCGATTGCGGCTTCGGCGCCGTTGGTCTTCGGCGTGTAAAGTTTCAGCGGCGTTTCCAAATAAGTTTGACCGGAAATGCCTTCGGGAAATTCGTGCGAATACAGATAATCTTTTCCGTGCCCGAGCGATTTGTTCAGCTTCGTGTGCGCATCGCGCAGATGCACCGGCACTTTCTGGCGCGGGCGTTCCCGCACGGCGGATTTCGCGGCAAAAAGCGCTTCCGTCGCAGAATTACTTTTCGGGCACGAGGCGAGAAAAATCACCGTGTGCGCGAGATTCAGTTCGCATTCCGGCAAGCCGACAAAATCGCACGCCTGCTGGCACGCAACGGCGACCGTAATCGCGCGCGAATCCGCAAGCCCGATATCTTCGCTCGCGAGAATGACGAGCCGTCGCGCGATAAAACGCGGATCTTCCCCGCCTTCGAGCATGACCGCGAGCCAATACATCGCCGCATCGGGATCGCTCCCGCGAACGGATTTGATGAACGCGGAAATCGTGTCGTAGTGTTCGTCTTCGCCGCGATCGTAGCGAATTTGGCGTTCCCGCGCGAAGGCTTCGAGATCCGCTTCGCCGATTTCGCTTTTCGGCGGGCGGGAAAGCGCGAGCGTTTCCAACGTGTTCAGCGCGCGGCGCATGTCGCCCTCGCACATTTGCGCAACGGCGCGCAAAACTTTTTCCGAAGCGGAAATTTCGAGCAAGCCGAGCCCGCGTTCCTTGTCCGCAAGCGCGCGGGAAAGCGCCGCGACAACGAATTTTTCCGGCACCGGTTCAAGGCGAAAAAGATGCGAGCGCGAGAGCAACGGCGGAATCACGTAAAAGCCCGGATTGTGCGTCGTGCAACCGATAATCCGCACGTTTCCCGCTTCGACGTCGGGCAAAAGCAAATCCTGTTGCGCCTTGTTGAAACGGTGAATTTCGTCGATTAGCAACAACGTGCGATTCTGCGGGAACGCTCGCGCCGCGCGGAGAATTTCGCGAAGCTCGCCCGTGTTCGAAAGCACGGCGTTCACGCGCACGCAACGGCAACGCGTCACGGAAGCAATCGCCTCGGCAAGCGTCGTTTTCCCGCAACCGGGCGGACCGTAAAAAAGAAGACTTCCGAAATTGTCCGTATCGATAAGCCGCGGGAGCAGGGCGCCCTTGCCGAGAATTTTTTCCTGCCCGAGAATTTCGCTCAAATCGCGGGGACGCATTCGCGCGGCGAGCGGACGGCGAAACCCCGACGTGGGCGCCTGCGCGTCCGCAAAATCGTCCGCGTTCCCGCTTCCGAAGCGCGCGGGAACATCGCCGGCGTTCCCGCCGAAAAGCGAATCTTCGAAGTCTTCCGCCATCGTCGTTTGAAAAAAGCGAAAGGCTAACGCTTTCCTCCGCGGCTTTCAATTTCCGTTTGCGCGTTCCCGCGCGCGCTATTTCCCGCGGGTGATTTGGCGGAGCGCTTCGTAGGTCGCGATTCCGGCGGCGGTGGAAAGATTGAGCGAACGCAACGTTTCCGCAGGTTGGGGAATTTTGATTTCGCGGTCGGCGCCGACAAACTCGTGAAGCCATTCGGGCGCGCCGTGACCTTCGTTCCCGAAGACGAGTCCGTCGCCGTCGCGAAAATCCGCGTCCCAAAGCGATTTTTTCGCTTTCGTCGTAAGCAGCCACAGACGCGTCGGACGCGACGGGAACGCGAGAAACGCGTCCCAGTTTTCGTGGTGCACGACGTCGAGCGATTTCCAATAATCCATTCCCGAACGGCGCAGGTGCGCATCGGTAATCGTGAATCCGAGCGGGTGGATCAGATGCAGGCGGGAACGCGTAATCGCGCACATTCTGCCGATGTTGCCGGTGTTTTGAGGAATCTCCGGATTGAAAAGAATAAGGTGAAGCATTTTTGGGGGAAGTTGAGGAGTTGAAAAGGTTGAGGAGTTGAGGAGTAAATACTGATTTTTGCTTTCAGCAAAAAAGTTGAAAAATGGAAATTACTCTCCGGAAATTCGTTGCATGCAGCTTTTTCGTAGCGCTGTAAGCATTGCGGAGATTTCTTGTGCGCGTTCGCGCAATTCAAGAGACTGTTGCGGAGAAATAAATCGCAGTTGCTCGGAAATCGAGAGCTGACATGTAGCTTCCATAAGCGAGCCGTAGGCGATTTCCATGAAGCGAACCTGATCTTTTGCTGATTGACGACTTGCGCCTTCGGCGATGTTTGATGCCACGGAAACAGTCGCACGGCGCAACTGATTCGTCAGCCCGAACTGTTCCGTTTGCGGAAAGGAATCCGTCGCATGGTAGACATCGCACGCGAAACTCCGCGCCTTTTGCCAAACTAAGAGTTTTTCATAACCGAATAGACGATTGCCCGTTTCCATTTTTTTATCCTTAAAAACAAATAACTCCTCAACCTTTTCAACCTTTTAGACTCCTCAACTTTTTTTATCTCGGAAAAACCATCAGACAAGTCATTCCGGCGGCTTCGGCGGCATCAAAGCCTTTCGGGCTGTCTTCGACAACGAGACAGTCGCGCGCGGGAACGCCGAGTTTTTTCGCCGCGAGCAAAAAAAGATCCGGCGCGGGTTTGCAGTTTTCAACATCTTCTGAGGTGACGACGACCGGGAAAATATCCGCGACGCCGATCGCGTCGAGAATCTGGTGCACTTCCTTGCGAAAGCCGCCCGATGCGACGGCGAGTTTCGCTCCCGCGGCAGCGAGACGGCGCGCGTAGGCGCAGACTTCCGGAATCGGCTCCACGTCGCGAATGTGTTCGGCGAGGTAGGCGTGGTAGTCCGGCAACAGGCGTTCGATGCTGATTTTGAAGCCGTAGCGCGCTTCGAGAATTGCGATTGTGTCTTCCGTATTCATGCCGCCGAGCGTGCAGAAAAATTTCCACGGGAACGTCCAATCTTCGCCGATTTGCCGGCGCACGGAATCTTCCCACGCGCCGTGGTGGAGCTTCATTGATGCGGCGAGCGTGCCGTCGCAGTCGAAAATGTAAGCGGGAAAAGGAGACTTGATCGCTGAACTCATGGAGCGCGCGAATTTATCCGTTCCCGCGCGTTCCCGCGAATAAAAAATCCCCGGAGCGTTCGCGCGCGTTTTTTTGCGTTCGCATTTTCTCCTCGCGGGAACGTCGCTGCGGCGCAATAATCGCCGCTCAACTTTTTTTTGAAAAAATTTATGGAAAAAATTGCAGACGTCCTCGCTCAACGCTACGCCACGGAACCGATTCGCAACATTTGGTCGGCGACGGGAAGAATCATTCTCGAACGCGAATTTTGGATCGCGGTCATGCGCGCTCAGCGCGATCTCGGGCTCGACATTCCCGCCGAAGCGATCGACGCCTACGAACGCGTCAAAAACAACGTGGATCTCGAATCCATCAACGCGCGGGAACGCATTACGCGCCACGACGTGAAAGCGCGCATCGAGGAATTTTGTGCGCTCGCCGGCTACGAGCACATTCACAAGGGCATGACGTCGCGCGACCTCACGGAATCCGTCGAGCAGTTGCAGGTTTTTCGTTCGCTCGAATATATTCGCCTCAAAACCGTTGCCGCGATTTCGCGCCTTGCCGCGCGCGCGGCGGAAACGCGCAATATTGCGATGACTTCCCGCACGCACAACGTCGCCGCTCAGCTGACAACGCTCGGCAAGCGTTTCGCGATGTTCGGCGAAGACATGCTCGTCGCTTTGCGCGAGCTCGAAGCGCTCATCGCAAACTACCCGGCGCGCGGCGTGAAAGGCGCGGTCGGCACGCAGCTCGATTTGCTCACGCTTTTCAATCACGACGTGGAAAAAGTCATGGAATTTGACTCGCGCGTGCGCAAGCATCTCGGCATTCCGCACGCGTTCAACGCGACGGGGCAGGTCTATCCGCGTTCACTCGATTTTGCGACGATTTCTACGCTCGTTCACATCGGCTCGGGCGCGTCGAGTTTCGCGAAAACGCTGCGTCTGATGGCGGGACACGAGCTCGCGAGCGAGGGATTCCTGCCCGGACAAGTCGGCTCCTCCGCGATGCCGCACAAAATGAATTCGCGCAGTTGCGAGCGTCTGAACGGTCTGCACGTCATTCTCAAAGGCTACCTTTCGATGGCGGCGGATCTCGCCGGCGACCAGTGGAACGAGGGCGATGTTTCGTGCTCCGTCGTGCGTCGCGTCGCGCTCCCGGATTCGTTCTTCGCGATTGATGCGCTGTTGGAAACATTCCTCGTCATTCTCAATCAAATGGAAATCAACGTTCCCGTGATTGAGCGCGAAAAAAATTACTATCTGCCGTTCCTGCTCACGACAACGATTATGATGGAAGCGGTGAAACGCGGCGTCGGGCGCGAAACCGCGCACGAAGTCATCAAGGAACACGCCGTCGCCACGGCGCGCGATATTCGCCAAGGAAAAATTTCCCACAACAATCTCTTCGATCGGCTCGCAGAAGACGGTCGCCTGAAACTTTCCCGCGCGGACTTTGATTCAATCGCAAAAATCGCCGCCGCAGAAACGGGAACGGCAGGCATGCAGACGGATAATTTCGTTGCCGCCGCGAAAGCACTTTCCGAGCAGTATCCCGCCGCCGCCGCCATCAAGCCCGGAGCGATTCTCTGACGTTTTTTTTTCGCGGGAACGCGAAAAAAAGTTGAGG
>CAVEBA010000047.1:0-11387 GCA_963613695.1 Sphaerochaetaceae bacterium | reverse complement strand
AAGCAACAGCATAGGGCAAGCGAAGCGCCGCCCTATGTTTGCGAACAAAAGATTATCAAGCCCTGTAAGGGCGTAAGCCGTTCCTGCGGAGACGTGGACGTCTCCGCCCCCAAGAATTTTTGCCGAAGGCAAAAATTCGCACGATACTCTTAAACTCCTCAACCTTTTCAACTCTTCAACGTTTTTTTTTCGCCGTCGGCGAAAAAACCGTTTCCGGAGTTTTTATTGTCGCGGCGGGGAAAACGTGATTGCATTTGCGCGTCATGAAGAAGGTTCTCATTCCGACCAAACTCGACGGTGTCGCGTCGAAAACGCTTGCGGCGCAAGGCTACGAAGTTGTCCAAGACGCGGAAACGCCGCTTGCGGAGCTTGCCGCCGCGCACCCGGACACGGACGTCGTCATCGTCCGCAGCGAAAAAGTCACGCCGGAGATTATTGATTCGCTCCCGAAACTGCGCTTGGTAGTTCGCGCGGGAGCGGGTTTCGACAATATCGATATTGTCTACGCGCGCAAAAAAGACATCGACGTAATGAATACGCCGGGCGCGAACGCGAACGGCGTTGCCGAGGAAGTCGTCGCGATGGTGCTGGCGTGTTTCCGCCACCTCGTTCCCGCGGATATTTCGACGCGTGCGGGGCGCTGGGAGAAAAAGAAATTTATGGGGCGGGAACTGACGAAGAAAACCGTCGGCATCGTCGGGCTCGGCAATATCGGGCGTTTGCTTGCGAAACGGCTTCAAGGTTTTGAACCGACGCTCATCGGCTACGACCACTTTCTCGCGAAACAACGCGCGATCAACATCGGCGTGCAACCCGTTTCGCTCGTGCAACTTTTTGAAGAATCCGATGTTATTTCGTTGCACGTTCCCGGCGGTGCTTCGACGCAGAAAATGATTTCGACCGACCTGCTCTCGCGCATGAAAGACGGCGCGATTCTCGTCAACTGCTCGCGCTACGGCGTCGTGGACGAAGAAGCGCTCGCCGCGCTGAAAGCCTCGGGCAAAAAAATTCTCTACGCAACGGACGTTCACCCGAAAGATGCCGAGGGCGAAAAACCGTCGGCGGCGGTCGCGGATCTCATTTTGCCGCATCTCGGAGCGAACACGAAAGAAGCGAATTTCAACGCGGCGAAACGCGCGGCGGAAGAAATTTTGGGCTATTTTGAAAACGGCGACACGTCCTGCGTCGTCAACGCGGAAACGCCGCTCGGGCTTCACCCGATGCAACTGCGCCTTGCGAAAATGCTCGCAACGCTCGCGCGTCTCGTTTCCGGGAATCGCCCGATTCGCAAAGCGAACTGCACGTTTTCGGGAAGCCTGCGCAGCTTCCGCAAATGGTTCACGCCGAAGATTCAGGAAGGCTTGCTGCCGGACGCGGAAACGAATCTGCCGCCGCCCGCCGCCGAGCTTTCGCTCAAAGAACACGGCGTAATTTACAAAGCCTGCGAACCGCTCAGCGGGAACGTCGAAGAAGACGCGATTTCGCTCGAACTTTTCACCGAGGGCGACGGGCATTACAGCACGACGACCGTGCGCGGGATCGTTGCCGAGGACGCGCCGATCGTTTCCCGAATCAACGGGTTCAAAAGTCTTTATTTCGACCTGCGCGGGCACTTGCTTTTCGTGCGCTACACGGACAGACCGGGCGTGCTTGCGCGCATCGCGAGCGTACTCGGCGACGCCGAAATTAACATCGAAAACATCGCCGCGCCGATCGACCACGAGGTGGGCGAAACGCTCGCCGTCATCAAAACGAACAAGCCGGTAACCTCCGCGCAAGTTTCCGCGATTACGACGCTCGTGAAAGCGCTCGACGTCTTCGCGGTTTCGTTCTGAAAACCTCGCGGGAACGCGGCGAGCCAAAAATCGCTTGACGTTCCCGCGGCGTTTCGGCTTAATACGCCCTCACATTGCCTTTCCGGTTAGGTAGCTCAGTCGGTAGAGCAAGGGACTGAAAATCCCTGTGTCGGCGGTTCGATCCCGCCCCTGACCACCATTTTGACGCGCCCGCGAATTTTCAAAGATTCGCGGGCGCGGTTTTTTCAAAAATTTCGGGAACGGCGGGAACGCCGTCAATCCCGCGAGCCGTTTTTCTCGACTTTGATTTCGAGCGTTTTTGCGGGGAGCTTGGCGGCGGAAATTTTCAGTGTCGCCTTGCCCGAAGCATCGCGCTTGGAGCGCAAAATCACCTGCGCCATTCCCGAGAACGCGCGAATCGTATCGCCTTTCATCGAATCGTGATCGGTCGGATCGCCGTTGCACACGCCGACGATTTCCGCGGCGCCGGAAACGGAGAATTTCAGCCGATTGTCGGCGGTCGGCACGAAGCGCCCTTTTTTGTCGAGCACGCGAATCGTCACGTAAGCGAGATCGCGCCCGTCGCCGGCGATAGTTTCGCGATCGGCGGTTGCCTCGATTTGCGCGGGAACGCCGGAAGTTTCGACGACGTCTTCCGCCCATTTTTTGCCGTTTTTGTAGGCGACGACTTTAAGCGTTCCCGGCTCGTATTTCACGTTCATCCACGTAAGGCGGAAGCGTTCCCGCATATCGCCGTTGAGGTCTTTCCCCGTAAGCGATGCGCCGCTTTTCTTTTTGCGTTTGCCGAGAGATTTTCCGTTTAGGAAAAGTTCCGCGGAATCGCCGCTCGTATAAACGAAAACCGGCGTGATTTTTCCCTCGCGTTTGCCCTGCCAATTCCAGTGCGGAAGGATGTGCGCCATCGGCACGTCGGGCAACCAATGCGATTGGTAAAGATACGTGCGATCTTTCCAAAATCCGCACATATCGACGATTCCGAAATACGAGCTGCGCGACGGCGTGCCGTGTTTGAGAATTTCCGCCATTTCCTTTTCGAGCCGACGCACTTCTTCCGGCGAGGCGCCGCGAAAATCGTTTGCGGGCTTGCGCCCGAGATTCCACGGGGTCGGCTCGCCGAGGTAATCGAAGCCCGTCCACACGTATTCGCCGGCGCAGCGCGGTTCGTCCTCGAGCGCGCCGAATTCGACGTCGGGCGAATAGCCCCAGCCGGTCGCATAAATGCCGTAATCGCTGACTTGGCACATCGCGAGGTTATCGCAGAAATTGCGTTTCCAAAACGCCTCGAAATCCGCGACCGAATCCGCTTTTTCCGGGAACGAATAAAAACCGCGCGAGCTCACGCAAGACGATGTTTCCGAGCCGACGAACGGTTGTTTCGAGCCGTTTGCGAAACCGGTGTAATTGTTCGGCTTGTAGTTGAAGCCGTGCACGTCAAATTCCTTGCCGAAACCGTTGGACGCGGCGCCGAGGTCGTTGCAACCGACGGTGATGGCGCGCGTCGCATCGTATTTTTTGAAAAGTTTCACGAGTTCCCGCGCGATTTCCTTGCCGTCGGATTTTCCCTGCTCTTCGATTTCGTTCCCGGCGGACCACGCGATGACGCTCGGGTGATTGCGGTCGCGCATCACGAAATTGCGCACGTCGCGTTCCCGCCAATCGTTCCAGTAAAGATTGTAGCCGTTCGCCTTGCCTTCCTTCGTGTATTTCCAACAATCGAAAAGCTCGTTGTCCACGAGCACGCCCATGCGGTCGCAAAGCTCGAGCAACTCGGGAGCGGGCGGATTGTGCGACGTACGAATGGAATTCACGCCGAAACTTTTGAGAATCTCGATTTGGCGCTCGATCGCGCGCTTGTGCACGGCGCCGCCGAGCGGTCCGAGGTCGTGGTGCTGGCAAACGCCTTTGATTTGCACGCGCCGCCCGTTCAGAAAGAATCCGTCGCTCTTCCATTCCGCCTTGCGCACGCCGAAAATCGTGCTTTTTCGGTCGGTCGTTTTGTCGTTGATTTTGACGGTCGTGCGCAACACGTAAAGTGCGGGAGAAAGCACGTCCCAGAGCTTCGGATTTCGGAGCGAAAGCTCGAGCCCGATCGTTTTTTCCTCGCCCGCGGGAACGCTCGTCGCGGCGGAAGTGCGCGAGGCGAGCGGCTTGTCCTTTTTCCCCGAAAGCGGGAAAATTTCCTGCACGACAACGACGTTCGCGGGAGCGCCGGAAGTGTTGGCGACGGTCGTTTCGGCGGAAACTTTTGCGGAGCTCGCCTTGAGTTCCCGCGGCGGTTTTTTATCGGAAAACTTCGGCAAGCCCTCGATTTTCGGCGTCGTCACGAAAACGCCCCAATGCGCGATATGCACGGGATTCGCTTCGGTAATCCACACGTGGCGGTAAATGCCCGCGCCGGGATACCAACGCGTGGAGTTTTGCTTGTTCTCGGCGCGAACGGCGACGACGTTTTTCCCGCCGAATTTGAGAAATTTCGTGATGTCCACGCGAAACGAGTTGTAGCCGTATTTCCACTCGCCGGCGAGCTGCCCGTTCACGTAAACCTGCGGCGTCATCATCACGCCGTCAAAATCGAGAAAAAATCGATTGCCTTTCGAGCCCGCGGGAACGCTGAAATCCTTGCGATACCAACCGACGGCTGCCCACGGGAGCGAGCCGGTCTGATTCGGTTCGCTCGGCAAAAATCGGCTTTCCACGCCCCAGTCGTGCGGCAAATCGAGCTTTCGCCATTTCGAATCGGAATAGCCCGGCTTGGCAACTTCCGCGCCGGGATCGCTCGACGCGAGACAATCCTCAAATTTCCCGAATTTCGCAAACTTCCAGTCAAAGTCAAACGTCTCACGCTTCGAATACGGCACAGGCGCGGCAAAAAGCGTTCCCGCAAACGCGCAAAGCGCCAAAAACGAAACAGACAGGGGCACGAACGATTTTTTCATGCCGCAAAATCTATCGAAGCGTTCCCGCAGCGTCAACGCTTCACCCGATCCCGATTCACGAGCGACTTAACTGATAGCTGATAGTTGATAACGGATAGTTTGGGGGACTGGAGAACTGGTGAAGTGTGATTTTTGCCTTCGGCAAAAATGAAGTAGCCATTTTCCGCTTTCCGTTCTTATATCGTTCCCGCGCGGGAACGCTTTTTACGTTGATAAACGATGGGGCGCGGCTCATTATGCGGGCGATGAAAAATATCTTTCGCCTTTGCCTCATCGCCGCACTTTCATTGCCGTGTGCGCTCTTTGCGCGACGCGACGAAGGGCTGTTGCTCTACATGAATTTTGACGACCGTTCCGAACCGACGAAAAACATTTCCGGAACCGACCGCGAGCCGCAACTCCTCGGCCCGCTTTCGTCCCCGAAACTCGCCGACGGCAAATTCGTCTATTCCGTCATGTTCACCAACGGGAACACGAATCGCTCCGTGGACAACTGCGCCATCAATCTCGGCGAAATCGACGGCTATTTTCGCGATAGTTTTTCCGTCGCGTTTTGGTTCAAAACCGACAAGACCGGCTCGACGAACGCCGTCATCACCGGCAATAAAAACTGGGAACGCAAAAACGAAGCGGGCTGGGCGATTACCATGCTTTCGGACGAAACGCTTTCGCTCACCGTCGGCGGAAAAACCGTAAAAATCGCGTTCCCGGCGCTGACCGACGGGAAGTGGCACCACGTCGCGCTCGTCGTGAATCGCAAGAAAAACACGGTCGCGCTCTACGGCGACGGAAAATGCATCGGCGCTCCGCAATCGATTCCCGAAGGTCCTATCGGGAAAAGCGGTGACGAAAGCAACGAAACACTCGTCGGCTCCAGCGGCGGCGGCTACTACGCCGCGCCGGGCGACAAGCGCAAAAAAGCATTTGTCGATGACTACGCGATTTGGAAGCGCGCGTTGACGGAAAAAGAAATCGTCGCGATGTGGCAGGAAGGCAAAGGCGCTCGCGTTCCCGAGCCTTCCGCGTTCCCGCTGATTTTCGGCAGCATCGCGCTTGCCGCCGCGCTCGCATTTGCGCGTCGCCGCCGGCACGCTCGGTAAATCGCAAACGCGTGCACGCCGCCCGAACGTTCCCGAATGAAAAAATTTCTTCCTTACTATCCGCTTCTGAAGCCCGTTTTCGGCACGTTCGTTTTGGCGTTGCTCTGCGGGGCGCTGTCCGGCGTCGCGAGCGGATTCGGGCTTCCGCTGATGCTGAAAAAAGTGCTTCCCGTGCTTTTCGGCAAAGGCGAACCGCAAGATCTCGTTTTGCTTGATACTACGTCTTCGGGCGAGCTTTCCGCCGCCGGCGGGATCGCGTCGTGGTTGCCGGACGTTCACATTGCCGTTCCCGCGGACTACGTTCTTCTCTTCGCGCTTGCGCTGTTGCCGGTCGTTTTTGTCGTGCGCGGCGCCGCGATGTTCGGGAACACGTATCTGCTCAATCTTTGCGGCATTCGCGTTCTCGAAGCAATTCGCATGAAACTTTTTTCCCACCTGCAACATTTGCATCTGGGATTTTTTTCAAAAAATAAAACCGGCGATTTGCTCAGCCGCACAACGGGCGACACGATGCTCGTCAAAACCGTTCTCGTGGAAGTAACGAACGACCTCGTGATTCAGCCGTTCACGCTCGCGGGAGCGGTCGGATTCATCGTGTGGTCGGCGATTCAAAGCACGGCGACGCAACAATTTTTGCTCAGTCTTTGCATCGTTCCGCTTTCGGTGCTTCCCGTTCAAATCATCGGGAAACGGCTTCTGAAACGCTCCAGGAAAATGCTGCAAAGCGCGGGCGAGCTCTCGAGCGTTCTCGCGGAAAGTCTGCAGGCGCCGCGCGAAATTCGCGCCTACAATCTCGAAGAACGCGAATGCACTCGTTTCCGCGATGTCGTGCGGAAATTTTTCTCCCTGCAGATGAAATGCGTGAAATACGATAAAATGCTCACGCCGCTCATCGAAATCATCGCCGCATGCTCAATTTCTTTCGCCGTTTATCAGGCGGCAGTAGCAAAACTCGATCAGGACACGGTCATCGCGCTCGTCGGCGCACTTTATTTTGCTTACGACCCGATTAAAAAAATCGGAAAAATCAACAATCGCATCAAGGAGGGAACGGCGGGGCTCGCGCGTCTCGAAGAAATTTGGCGCGCGCCGATCGAAGTCGCCGATCCCGCGTTCCCGCAACCGTTTTCCCGCGCTCGCGGAGAAATTCGTTTCGACAACGTGACGTTTGCTTACGCCGATACGCCCGTCCTGCGCAATATTTCCTTTTCCGCCGCTCCCGGCGATACAATCGCGCTCGTCGGGCCTTCCGGCGCCGGGAAAAGTTCCCTCGTCAATCTGATTCCGCGATTCTACGACGTGAGCATCGGCTCCGTTTGTATCGACGGGAACGACGTGCGCGACTTGCGTCTCGCCGACTTGCGCCGCAACATCGCCATCGTTTCGCAGGAACCGATTCTTTTCAACGATACCATTTACAACAACATTCTCATCGGGCGGCTCGACGCCACGCGCGAAGAAGTCATCGCCGCCGCCGAACGCGCTTCCGCACGCGAATTTATCGAAGCGCTCGAATCCGGCTGGGACACCGTTGTCGGCGAACGCGGCGGACGCCTTTCCGGCGGTCAGCGCCAACGCATCGCCGTCGCGCGCGCGTTCCTGCGCGATGCTCCGATTCTCATTCTCGACGAAGCCACTTCCGCGCTCGACACCGAAAGCGAAGCGCAGATTCAGGATTCGCTCGAAAAACTCGTTCGCGGGCGCACGACGTTTATGATCGCGCACCGTTTCTCCTCGATTCGCACCGCAAACCGCATTCTCGTGTTCGATGAAGGAAAAATCATCGCCGACGGTGCGCATGAGGAAATCTACGCTTCCTGCCCGCTCTACCGCGGACTCTACGACCAGCAGTCCATGGAGAAAGAGCACTCGTGATCCGCGCTCCCGCAATCATCGCCGCCGTCATCGGCGCGACCGTCGCTTTCGTCGTCTGCATGCGCCGACGCATGAAATTCGAGTTCGCGCGCCTCGAAGCCACGCTCCAACACGAACGCTACGCGCGTTCCGTTTCCGTCGATTTCATTCACGCGCTCTCCGCTTCGTTCGACGTCGGCGAAACCGGCGCGCACAATCTTTCCTGCGAGGTGCTTTACGACAGCGTGTTGCGCACCGCCGTTCGCGGCACGCGCGCGATGAGCGCCTGCATTTTCGTCGTGCGCGGCGAAGAGCTCGTTCCCGTGCGAATGTCCGGGCTGTTCCCGTTTCTCGACGGTTTTCCCGAATCGATGAAAAACGCTTCCCGCGCGGACATCGTGCGCGCACTTTTTCGCGGGAAAAATTATCCGCTGACCGCGTCCGTTTTTTCAGACGTGCTCACGCAGAAAAAACCCGGACTCGTCAACGCGTTCCCGTCGCGGGAAGGCACGATTTTTCTCGCGAACGCGCCGGTCGTTCCGCGTTCATTGCTCGTCTCGCCGTTTTTTGTCGAAGGTCGGCTCGCCGGCGTAATCGCGATCGCCAATCCTCGCCACGGCGGGCAATTCACGCCGGCGGAACTTCACCTTGCCGAAGTGCTCGGAGAACAGCTCGGCACGGCGCTGAAAATGCGGCAACTTTTTTCCGTCGAAGCCGAAAAACTTCGTCTCGACCGCGAACTCGGGCTCGCGGGAAGCATTCAAAAACTTCTGCTCCCGCACTACATCCCGCAAGCGCACTCGCTCGATATTTCCACGGTTTATCACCCCGCGCAAAAAATCGGCGGCGACCTTTACGACGTTTTCGACCTCGGCGGCGGGCGCATCGCCGCAATCGTTGCCGACGTTTCCGGACACGGAATTTCCGCCGCGTTGCTCATGGCAATTTGCCGCACGAATTTCCAACACGTTGCGCGCTACGCAATTACCGCCGCCGACCTTCTTCGCGGGCTGAATCGCGCAATGATGCATTCGTTTAAGCGCGGAATGTTCGTCACAATCGCCTGTGCGTTCATCGACACGCAACGCAACACGCTCTCCGTCGCGCGCGGCGGGCACGAACGCCCGATCCTCGTTTCAAATCATCTTCGCGAAAACGGCGTTCCCGAAATCGAATTTCTCGAATCAAAAGGGCTCGCCATCGGAATTTCCAAGCCCGAAGTTTTCGATTCCGCAATCACCGAAATTTCCCGCTCGTATTCCCGCGGCGACGTTCTCGTTTTCTACACCGACGGGCTGACCGAGGCGCTCAACGAACACGGCGAGGAATTCGGCTCCGCGCGTCTCGAAGCCGCTCTGCGAAAGGCGCACAGCCTTCCCGCCGCCGAAATCAACGACACCATCATTCGCGAGCTTAAAACATTTTGCAACGGGAACGAACCCGCGGACGACCTCACGCTCGTCACCATTCGCGCAATTTGAAAAACGCTCCGCGCGTTCCCGCGACGCGAACGAAAAAAAAATCGACCGCATGCGCTTTTCTTTCGAAAAAATTTCAAAAGAATTTCCCGTTCCCGTCGAAACTTCTGCGGGAACGTTCCCGCGACGCGAAAGCCTGCTCGTTCGTCTCGAAAATGAACACGGCGATGCCGCCTGCGGAGAATGCGCTCCGTGGCTCGGCTTCGGGCTCGAAACGCTCGCCGATGCCGAAAATTTTCTGCGCTCGCTCGACGGACGCGTTCCCGAAAAAATCCCCGCCGCATTGCCCTGTCTCGCGCACGCGTTTTCCGCCGCACGATTTTTTCTCGAAAATCCCGCCGCCGCGCACGCGCTTTCCGAAGCGCTCCCGCCGCCGAGCGCGCGCGCAAAACTTCTTCCGCGCCGCCGCGACGATTCGCCGGAAAAATTGCTCGCCGATGCCGCGCGGGAACGCGAACGCGGTTTTTCCGTTTTCAAAATCAAAATCGGTCTCGCGCGGGAACGCGAAGAGCTTCGCTTCTGCGAAAAAATTCTCGCCGAAGCTCCCGCGGGAACGCGTTTCCGCTTCGATGCCAACGGCGCACTTTCCGCCGACTCACTGCCGGCGCTCGCCGAGTTGAGCCGCGCTCACGCACTCGAATTTTTCGAACAGCCGCTCCCGCCGAATCCGAAAAACGACGCGCAAATTTTCGCCGAAGCCGAACGCCGCAATTCCCGCTTCGCGCTCGATGAATCCGTGCGCGAAAATCCGTCCGCGTTCCCGCGCGAAACGCACGTCGTCGCCGTCGTGAAACCGCTTTTCGTCGCGGATTTTCCCGCGTTGCTCGCGTGGCTCGAAAATCCGCGCGGCGCAGACGTCGTTATTTCCACCGCTTTTGAAAATTCCCTCGCGGGAACGCTCGCGTTGCGCCTTGCCTGCGCACGTCTCGCGCCCGCCCGCCGCCGCGCTTTCGGGCTCGGGAAATAATAAAAAAGTTGAGGAGTTGAAAAGTTGAGTCGGCGCTTCGCGCCTTGCTTTTCAGTGAATAATTAATAGTGAATAGTGAATAACGCTCACCTAAAAATGGAGAACGGAAAATGGGAAGTGGAAAATTCAGTTAAACCGTCCGCGAAACGGGCGCGAAAAGCGCCAACGGCGCGATAAGCAACAGCATAGGGCAAGCGAAGCGCCGCCCTATGTTTGCGGACAAATTATCATCAAGCCCTGTAAGGGCGCAAGCCGTTCCCGCGCGGGAGAGCGAACCGCAAAGGTCTCAAAGAAACGCGAAGATTTTTTTAACTGGAAGTAATAGAAGTTTTTTTAAGGGCTTTTTTAGCCACCGCTCTGAACCGCGTTCTACTTCTTCTTTTTCTTCTATTCCTTGCCGGTTCAAAAAACGGTTGGCAGGCGGGTCGGAGAAGTAGTGACGTGTGATTTTTGCAGCCACCTAAACACAGAACTGAAAAAATCAGTAGTTGCTGCGAGGCGGAGTGAATTCGCGGGCGGAGTCGTGGCGCAAATATTTCTTCGGGAACGCAACTTTCGCTCCGTCTTTGAAGATAGCCCAGTCCAGATGCAGAGCCGAACGAGTTCGGGCGATAAAAAATATGTCTATCGTATGCCATCCCTCAGAGAGTGTGAGCGTTTTGACCCACGCCCCGCGAGAAGTGTTGTTTCCCCACGCGATACTTCGATTATCTACAAAAACGGAACAGTTACTATCTCCCGCGCAATCCAACTTGTAGGAGTATTCCCCGGATTCCGAGACAAAAAAATCGCCGGAAAAATGTAAGCCGAAATAAGATTTTTGTTTGAGACGCGGGAATTCATACGATGTTACGACTGCCGTTTTTGCCGGTTTTAGCTTGTTCAGATCCAACTCAAAGTAGCTTTTCCCGGGCTTCCACAGAGGGATAGTTTCATCTCCGTAAAAGATTTTGCACAACAAGCCGGGCTGATATTGGTCTGTTTGAGAACTCGATGTCTGCGGCGTTTTTTGCGACTTTTTCGAATCCGCGTTTTGCGGCTCTAATACTCGTCCCTGCGCAGCTTTAATCTCTTTCGCAAACTTTTGAAATTGAAGTGCGGTTTTCAAATCTCCTGCACGAGCGAACGTTTCTTTTTGGATTGTTGCCGCTTGGATATATTTCTTATTGAGTGCTTCAATCGTTCGAAGCTGTTGCATTTTTAGTGCAGAAAATTTGTTTTGAAAAAATTTGATG
>CAVEBA010000046.1:0-11962 GCA_963613695.1 Sphaerochaetaceae bacterium | reverse complement strand
GTATCTGAACGTCGATCCCGGCACGATGAGCCCGTATCAGCATGGCGAAGTCTACGTGCTCGATGACGGCGCCGAGACCGACCTCGATCTCGGGCACTACGAACGTTTCACGAACGGGGCGCTTTCCCGCGCGAACTCCGTTTCCTCCGGGCAAATTTACGAAGCCGTCATCGCCAAAGAACGCCGCGGCGATTATCTCGGCAAAACGGTTCAAGTGATCCCGCACGTCACGAACGAAATCAAGGATCGCATTCTTCGCGGCGGCGAGGGCGTCGACGTGCTGATTACCGAAGTCGGCGGCACGACGGGCGACATCGAGGGCTTGCCGTTTCTCGAAGCGTTGCGCCAATTCCAACTCGACGCGGGACGCGAAAACGTCTGCTTCATTCACTGCGCGCTGATTCCGTTCATTCGCGCGGCGGGCGAGCTGAAAACAAAACCCGCGCAACAGTCCACGGCGAAACTGCGCGAAATCGGGATTCAGCCGGACGTGCTCGTTTGCCGCGCCGAGCGTCCGATCACGCAGGAAATGCGCGAGAAGATGAGCCTCTACTGCAACGTTCCCGTGAACGCGGTTATCGAGTGCCGCGACGTCGAACATTCCATTTACGAATTGCCGCTGACGCTTGCCGCCGAGCATTTCGACGAAGTCGTCATTCAACGTCTCGGGCTGAACGCGAAGCCGCGCGATCTTTCGATTTGGGAAGACATTATCCGTCGCCTGCGCCACCCGGCGCATCAGGTGCGCATCGGCGTCGTCGGCAAATACATCGAATTGCAGGACGCCTACAAATCCGTTTACGAATCCATCATTCACGGCGGGATCGCCAACGACTGCGGTATTGAAATCCGCCGCATCGATTCCGAAACGCTCGAAAACGGCGACCTTTCGCAGCTCGACGGGCTGGACGGCATCCTCGTTCCCGGCGGTTTCGGCGATCGCGGGATCGAGGGAAAAATTCTCGCGGCGCAATACGCGCGGGAACGCAAAGTGCCGTATTTCGGAATTTGTCTCGGAATGCAAATCGCCGTCATCGAATACGCGCGCCACGTGCTCGGGCTCGCGGACGCCAATTCTACGGAATTTCGTCCGGAAACGAAAAATCCGGTCGTGGACATCATGGAATCGCAGAAATCCATCGTTTCCAAGGGCGCGACGATGCGTCTCGGCGCCTACGCTTGCGCACTTCGCGCGGGAACGCACGCTCGCGAAGCCTACGGCGAAGACGTGATTCGGGAACGCCATCGCCATCGTTTTGAATTTAATAATAAATACATGGACGCGCTCGAAGGCGCGGGCTTGCGTGTTGCCGGCGTGAATCCGGATTCGCACCTCGTCGAAATCGTGGAAGTCGTCGAGCATCCGTGGATGGTCGGCGTGCAGTTCCATCCGGAATTCAAGTCGAAGCCCTCGCGCCCGCATCCGCTTTTCGCCGCGTTCGTAAAAGCGGCAATCGCGAAGCACGGCTGAGCGCGTTCCCGCGAAATTTTTCCGTTCCCGCTATGGCGTTCAATCTGAAAAAAATCCTCAAGGCGATGCTGACGTCGACTTCGGAGCCGCTTTCCGTCAAGGATGTTCAGACCGTCGTTACGCGTTATCACGAACAACGCGAAAAGGACGGAGCCGACGTTCCCGCGGGCGCGGACGAAGCGGACGGGAACGGCGAAAACGTTCCCGCGCAAGCGCTCATCGAGGACATCATAAATCAAGTGCCCACGTTGCTCACGGCAACGCAAATTCGCGAAGCCGTTGCCGAGCTCAATCAGGAAATGGAAGACAGCGGCGACGTAACGCGCATTTTGCAGGGGCCGGAGGGTTTTCGCATGACGATTGCGCCGGATTACGCGGATTGGATTCGCCTTTTGCGCAACGATCCGCGCCCGCAAAAACTCACACAGGCCGCGCTGGAAACGCTCGCCGTCGTCGCGTATCGCCAGCCTGTCACGCGCGGCGAAATCGAAGCGATTCGCGGCGTTTCCGCGGACAGCGCGGTCGCGCGCTTGCTTGATTTGGAGCTCATCGCCGTGTCCGGTCGCGCGGATTTGCCGGGGCGCCCGTCGCAGTTTTCGACAACGCCGAAGTTCCTCGATTTTGTCGGATTGCAAACGATTTCCGAACTGCCGGAATCCGACGTGCTTTCGCCGGCGCAAATTTCCGCGTGGATCGAACGCGCGAAAAATCCCGTGAAAACGACCGCCGCCGATGTCGGTTTACCCGAGGACGCCGTTCCCGCGCAGCAGACGGAAATTCCGCTCGAAACGGACGTTCCCGCGCCCGCCGAGGAAAACTAAGCGCATCGCCGCCGACGTTTTTTCGCGTTCCCGCAATTCTTTTTTTTCTCACGCATTTCTCCTTTTTCAAAAAATGAAAGACATTCCCGCCGCTCGCCAAGAAATTGAACGCATCGATGCCGAAATCATTCGCTTGATCGCCGCGCGTCAAGAATGCGCTCGCGTCATCGGCGAACACAAACGCACCGCGGGAACGAACGTTTTCGTGCCGGAGCGCGAAGAAGAATTGCTCCGCAAACTCGAGCGAATCGCGGCGGATTTTAGCGTTCCCGCAGCGACGATTCGCGCGATTTTCCGCGAAATCATTTCCGCGTCCGTTGCGCTTCAAATGCGGGACGCGCCCGTCGCCTACCTCGGGCCCGAGGGCACGTTCACGCACCAGGCGGCGCGCAAAAATTTCGGCGGGAGCGTCCGCCTTGTGCCGATGCGCACGATTGCGGAAATTTTCGAAGCGGTCGAGCGCGATGCGGCGGGCTACGGCGTCATTCCCGTTGAAAATTCCTCGGCGGGCGCGGTCGCGGGAGCGCTCGATACGCTCGCGGAATCGAATTTGAAAATCGTGGCGCAGATTCAGCTCGCCGTCGAACAGTGCCTTATTTCCCGCGCGCCGTTGGGAAAAATTCGGCGCGTGCTTTCGAAAGATATCGGGCTTGCGCAATGTTCGCAGTGGCTGATGCATCACTTGCCCGCGGCGGATTTGGTGCCGACGGACAGCACGGCTGCCGCCGTTGCGGAAGCCGCGAAAGACGAATCTTCGGCCGCGATTGCCGGCGCCATCGCGGCGGAGATTTACGGCGTTCCCGTCATCGAAAAAGGCATTCAGGACAGCACGGAAAACGTCACGCGATTTTTGGTCATCGGCAAAAAACCGAATCCGCCGTGCACCGCGTGCGAAGAAAAAACAAGCCTCGTCGTTTTCATCAAAAACGAACCCGGCTCGCTGCTCGGCATGTTGGAACCGTTTTCCAAGCGCGGGATCAATCTCACGAGTATCGAATCGCGTCCGTCGCGCCGCCGCCCGTGGGAATATCTTTTCTTCGTCGATTTAATCGGCGCGTGGGATTCGCCGAACGTGCGGGAAGCCGTTGCCGAGCTCGAGCAACGCAGCGTTTTCGTCAAGCACCTCGGCTCGTATCCGAATCTCGCGTAAGCGCGAGCGTTTCGCCGGCTATCTGATTCCGAAAAGTTTGCGGTAGGCGGCGAGGGCGGCGGAATCCGTCATGCTCGAAATAAAATCGAGCAAGCGTTGCGTGCGTGCTTCCGGCGACGTTCCCGCGAGCGCGGCGGCGTCGAGCATGCGCGCGATTTTTTCTCCGCGGGGCGAATCCGGTCGGGAAATCCATTCGGAGAAAAATTCGAAAAGCTCTTCGATTACGCGAAAACCCATCAGCTCGATGTCGACTTTCTCGTTGTAAATTCGCTCGGCGGAAAACGCCTTGAGCTTTTTCGTCGCGGCGGAAAATGCGCACGCGGGATCGTCGAGAATCGAGCAGTTTTGCGTTCCCGCGAGCAATGCGTTTTCGCGTTCGAGAAAAACTCTGCGCGTTTCGCGAATGCCGGCGCCGATTGCGACTGCGCGGACGTAGTGCGCCGCGCTTTCGTCGCCCTCGCGCATCGCGATGGAATCTGCGCGGGAACGCTCGTCATCGGACAAAAATCCGTCGAGGTGTTCGCGAAATTCGTCGCGCGAAATAATTTTGGAAACGAACGCGTCTTCCATATCGGCGACGAGGTAGCTTAAATCGTCTGCGGCTTCCATGAGGAACGCGAGCGGGTGTCGGCACCACGCGAGATTTTCGTCGTTCCCGCGCGGGAGCAATCCCGTTGCGTCCGCGACGAATCGCGCGGCTTCGGCATCGGCGGCGACGAAGCCGAATTTTTTCGCCGAAATTTCGCTCGGATTGCTTGCGGAAAATTTTTCCGAGCAAGGATATTTCATAAACGCGCCGAGCACGGCGGCGGTGAGTTTCAGTCCTTTCCCCGCCATCGGATCGCCGGTGCGCGTGAGCACGCGAAAGCCCTGCGCGTTGCCTTCAAATTTTTTTGAAAAGTTCGCGGGAACGTCGCCGCGCGCCTTTGCTTTTTCGAGGGCGGATTCGAGCGCGGATTCTCCGAAATGTCCGAACGGCGGATTGCCGATATCGTGCGCGAGACAGGCGGCGGAAACGACGGACGCGAAATGCGACGGGCGAATGTCGCGTTCCCGCAATTCCGGACAACGTGCGACCAATGCTTCGCCGACGCCGTAGCCGATCGACCTGCCGATGTAGGCGACTTCAAGACTGTGCGTAAGGCGCGTGCGCACGCGGTCGTCGCGACCGACGGGAACGACCTGCGTTTTGTCCTGCAATCGCCGAAACGCGCTCGAATAAAGAATGCGTCCGTAGTCGCGATCGAATTCGTTGCGAATGTCGCCGTCGGCGTTGCGCGGCGTTCCCGCGCCGTGCCCCCAGCGTGCGGCGGAAAGAAGAGCGAGCCAGTTCATTTTTTCGGGAAGAGCCATTATTTTTCGCAAAGGATTCGCAGAGCGTCCTCGTGAAGTTTCGGATTTGCGGCGAGAATTGAAGTTGCGCCGAGAGCGGCGTTCCCGCGCCAGTCGGTAACTTTTGCGCCGGCGCCCTCGAGAATCGGCAACAGCGGATACAAATCCCACGGCGAAAGCACGGGATCCGCCATAATATCGGCGCGTCCGGCGGCGACCATCATGTAGGCGTAGCAATCGCCCCACGTGCGAAAAAGCCGCGCGCGGTGCAGAAGCGCGTTCCAGTTTTCGTTCGGGTGCTCGTTTTCGCAGTCGAGCAAATCGGTCGTGAGCAAGAGCGCTTTGTCCGTGCTCGGCACGTCGGAAACGCGCACGCGGCGTCCGTTCAGCTCGGTTGTGCGCCCGTCGCCGATGATGCGTTCCCGCGTGATCGGTTGGTCGATGATTCCGAGGCAAGGTTTGCCTTCGTGCAAAAGCCCGAAAAGCACGCCGTAAAGCGGCACGCGCGAAACGAAAGATTTTGTGCCGTCGATCGGATCGAGCGACCAAACGAATTCCGCGTCCGTGTTTTCGTTCCCGAATTCTTCGCCGATGATGCCGTGCGCAGGAAATTTTTTCCGAATCATTTCGCGCAGGCATCGCTCGCATTCCTTGTCGGCAACGGTAACGGGCGAGCCGTCCGGCTTGATTTCGATTTCCGTGTGCGGGAGCGCGTGATACGACGCGACGATTTCGCGCGCCGTGTCCGCGAGCGTTCCCGCGAAAGATTTGAATTCTTCGAGATATTTTTCGGAAAGCATGGGAAAAAACTCCGGCGAAATTTTTTAGGATTTGCGGGAAAGCAACGTTGCGACGATGTCGCAGAGAAACGCATTGTTCCCGCCGATTTCCTCGCACAACGCAACGGCGCGTGCGGTGAGCGTTGCCGCGCGTTCCCGCGATTTTTCGATGCCGTGCAAACTCGGATAAGTCAGCTTGCGATTTCCGACGTCTGCGTGAACGGGTTTGCCCATCGTTTTTTCATCGCTCGTGAGGTCGAGCAAATCGTCCACGATTTGAAACGCGATTCCCGTGCAGTGCCCGATCTCGTGAGCGCGAGCGAGCAGGGCGGCATCGTTCCCGCGAGCGCCGAGACGGAAACCCATTGTCAGCGCGGCTTCGAGCAACGCGGCGGTTTTGTTTTCGTGAATGTAGTCGAGACGCTCGGCGGTGATTTCTCCGCGTTCGCCCACGGTGTCTTCCGTTTGTCCGCCGATGAGACGGCGCGAACCGGCGGCATCTGCGAGATCGCGCACGAGCGCGGCGGCGATTTCCGGCGTTCCCGCGTAAGCATCGGCGAGCAGGAAAAACGCGTGCGTGAGCAGAGCGTCTCCCGCAAGCAAGGCGAGATCTTCGCGAAATTGCTTGTGGCAACTCGGACGCCCGCGCCGCAAATCGGAATTGTCCATGCAGGGCAAATCATCGTGAATGAGCGTGTAGGTGTGCAGACATTCGAGCGCAACGCAGGCGGGAAGCGGATCGAGCGCGGACGGGAACGTCTCCGCCGCCGCAAGCAAAAGCAACGGGCGAATGCGTTTGCCGCCGGCGCGCAGGCTGTAGCGCATCGCGCGATGAAGTTCCTGCGGGAACGTGTTTTCGTCCGGCGTCCAGAGCAGAATCGCGGCTTCGATGCGCGCCGTGCTCTCGCTCATTTTTTCTGCAAAATCCATGCGCGACAGTTTAGGCGTTCCCGGAGCGCTGCGGCAAATTGAAATTTGACGGCGGGAACGGGAACAGCGTAAGCTCTCGCGACGAATGGAACCAGATTGGATTAGACCTACGGGGTATCACTTTTTCGATATGGCGGACAGCGCGGCGATTTTCGTCGTCTGCCCGTCGAAGACTTTTGTTTTTCAGGCGGAGCGCGGCGTCGGCGAGCGGCTTCGGCGCGCGAAGGACGGGCAGCGCTCGGAGCGTCCGCTCACGCACGAGTTGTTGTTCGATGTGTTCACGGCATTCGAAATAGGAGTCTCATGCATTGTGTTCACGGATTTTCGCGACGGCGTTTTTTTCACGACGCTTGTTCTGGAAATGGAAAACGAAATCGGAGAAAAATTCGTCGAGATCGAGGCGCGGCCTTCCGATGCGCTCGCGTTGGCGTTTTTGTCGCGTGCGCTCGTGTATGTTTCCGAGGAAATGCTTGAGCGTTGCGAGGACGCTTCGCCGATTTTGGAAAAACTTCTCGCCGCCGAGGACAAATCCTGAGCGCGGGAACGCGTTCCCGCAGATTTTTTTCGCCGTGAATCACGAAAAATTCACGTTCCCGCCGGGCGGTTTTTCCGTGCTCGCGCCGATGCAGGATATTACGACGCTTCCGTTTATGCAGATGCTTGCGCGGCGCGGCGCTCCGGATTTTTTCGTTACGGAATTTTTGCGCGTGAACGCCACGTCGCAAATCGACGATTCCGTTGCCGAATGCGCGGAAAAAACGCTTCCGCTCACGGGAACGCCGTTGCTCGTGCAGCTGATCGGCGAGGACGTTCCCGCGCTCGTGCGCGTGGCGCGCGCCGTGCTCGAACGCTTTCCCGAAACGGTCGCGGGAATCGATTTGAATTTGGGTTGCCCGATGCCGAAAATTTTTCGAAAAAACGTCGGCGGCGGCTTGCTTCGCGATTTGCCGAAAGTCGCGGAAATTCTCGCCGCGTTGCGCAAAGCTTGTTCGGACTTCGGAAAACTTTTCACGGTAAAATGCCGGCTCGGATTCGACGATGCTTCGCCGTTCCCGCGCTTGCTTGAGCTCGTGCGGGAACACGGCGCGGATTTGCTCGCCGTGCACGGACGCACCGTGCGCGGGCTTTATCGCTCGCCCGTGGATTACGACGCGATTGCCTCGGCGGTCGAGCGCTCCGCGTGTCCCGTTGTTGCGAACGGCGAAATTTCCTCCGTCGCAAAAGCGCGTTTTGTGCTCGCACGCACGCATTGCGCGGGATTGATGTGCGGACGCCACGCCGTGAGAAATCCGTGGCTGTTTCGGCAGTTGCGCGAAATGTTTGCGGGAACGCCCGAGCACGAAATTTTCGCGCCGAAACTCGGCGATGTTTTCGAATACGTGCGCGAGCTCGAAACCTGCGTCGCAAACGCCGCGGAAACGCCCGCGCGCACGGCGGCGAGAATGAAAAAATTTCTGAACTTCATCGGCACGGGCGTGGACGCCGAGGGCGCGTTTCTTCACGCCGTGCGACGAGCAAATTCGCCGGACGAAATTTTTCGCATCGCCGAAAAATTTTTGCTCGCGGGAACGCTTGCGGATAAGCCGTTCCCGCCGGAAGCGTTCCCGTCGCTCTGCGCTCGCCCGAACTGCGAATCGTAGCGCGCAATCGCGGTGCGCGGGAACGCATTTTCGCGCGGCGATAAAGATTGAAAGACGCCGATGCGGGCGACATAGTTTCCGCCGTAAAAATTTTTGAAAAAATGCTGAAATATCTTGTGTTTTTGGGGATTATTGCCGGGCTCGCGTGCATGCTCGTTTTGGGCTCCCGCGGTTGCAACGGTTTTTTCCCGCAGGAAAGCGTTTTCGCGGAGACGGAGGATTCGCAGTATATTCGCGGGAAGGAGTTGCGTGCAGGCGGACGCAATTCCGAGGCGATGAGCGTTTTTCAGTCGATTATTCGCGCGCATCCGGAAGCTTCTCCCGAATCCAATCTGGAAGCGGGCTTGATCGCGTTTGACCAAGGGCAATATCCGCTCGCGATTTATCATTTTAATCAGTTTCTCTCGCTGTTTCCCGATGCGTCGCCGGAGCGAAAGGCGCAGGCGATCGGGCTGATAAATTCTTCGAAAAAAAAGTTTCTCGGAGAAATGATTCCGAATTTTCGCACGGATTCTTCGCAGGAAAAATTTGAAGAAAAATATCGCGAACTGCGCGAAGAAAACGATGTGTTGAAACGCGAAATTGCGCGGTTGCGCGCGCGCGTCGCATCGGAGGCGGGAACGCGTTCGTCCGCGAGCGCAAATTCCGTTCCCGCGGCGGCAGTGCCCGTTCCCGCGCCGCGCGTCGTCGAAACGCTGCCGCCTTCGCCGCCGGAACCGCCGAAGCCGGACGTTCCCGCGACACATACCGTCGCGCCCGGCGAAACACTTTCCGCAATCAGCAAAAAATACTACGGCACGACCAAACGCGTGAACGACATTTACAATGCGAATCGGGTTACGCTCTCGTCGCCGAACGCGTTGAAGCCCGGCATGGTTTTGAAATTGCCGCGCCCGTGATGCGTTGAAAAAAAATCGTCGTCGCTCTTATGCATATTTCGCGACTGCGAGCTGCGAATTTTCGCAATATCGAATTTGCCGATTTGGATTTCGGCGAATCGCGAAGAATTTTTCTCGTCGGAAAAAACGGGCAGGGCAAAACGAATTTGCTCGAGACGGTGAGTTTGCTCACGGCGTTGCGCTCGTTTCGCACGCGGGATTCGCGGATTCTCGTGCGCGGCGGTTGCAAGACCGCGCAAATTTTTATCGCGCTCGAACACGAACGGGAAGGGCGGACGGAGCTGACTTTTTCTTTCGGCGCGAACGGCTCGAAAAACGCGGAAATCGGCGCGGGAACGCCGGTGCGGAAGCTTAGCGATTTCGTCGGACGCTTTCCCGCCGTCGTTTTTTCCTCCGATGATATCGCGTTGCTTCGCGGTGCGCCGTCCGGCAGGCGTCGTTGGCTGGATTTGACTTTTTCAACGATTGATTCCGAGTATTTTCTCCGGTTGCAAAATTATCATCGCGCGTTGGAATCGCGCAATCGCTTGCTGAAAGATTCGCGCTCGGCGGATTCGCAACTCGAAGCCTTTGAAAAAATTCTCGCGGAAAACGGAGCGCGTCTCGTCGAAATTCGTTCCCGCGAAATGCACAACGCGGCGAAACTTTTTTCCGAAACCGTTGCCCGAATTTCCCGCGACGAATCCGAGCGCTCGGAAATCGCTTACGAACCGTCCGCGGCGGCAACGAGTGCGGCGGAGTGGACGGAAATTTTTCGGCGTTCCCGCGCGCAGGATCGGCTTTTGCGCGCAACGCAAAAAGGACCGCATCGCGATGATTTTCGTTTTCTCATTCGCGGGCGCGCGGCGGCGGATTTCGCTTCGGAGGGGCAACAGCGCGGAATGACGCTCGCGCTCGGGCTCGCGCAACTCGCGCTTTTTCGCGAGCGACTCGGCATCGCGCCCGTCGTGCTCGCGGACGATGTTCTCGGCGAGCTCGACGCAGAACGCAAGGCGGGATTTTGGGCGGCAGTCGGCACGGACTTGCAGGTCATCGCCACGGGAACGCAAGCGCCGGAACGCGCCGAAGCGTGGAGCGTTTTCGTCGCAGACGCCGGAAAATACACGCGCATCGGCGACTGAAAATTTTCGCAAACGTTCCCGCGCGGGAACGCAAACGGCGCACTTAGTGCGCTTCTTCCGTAACGCGAAATTCGCGCACGACGACGACGCGAATTTTTCCCGGATACATCAGCTCGTCTTCAATCGCCATGCGGATTTTCTGCGCGAGCACGCGCGTTTCGGCATCGTCCACTTCATCGCTGGAAACGATTACGCGCACCTCGTGTCCCGCACGAATCGCGAAAGTATCGACAACGCCGTCGAAGCGGCGCGCTATTGCTTCGAGGCTTCGGATGCGCTCCGCGTAGCCTTCGTGAGTGTTGGAACGCGCTCCCGGGCGCGTTGCCGAAATCGAATCCGCGAGCATGAGCAACGGCGCGTAAATCGACGTGTGCCCGACTTCGCGGTGGTGACTTTCCACAGCGTTGACCACGTCTTCGGATTCGCCCGCCTGCCGCAAAATTCGTGCGCCGGCGAGCGCGTGTGCCGTTTCGGATTCCGCATCGAGCGCTTTTCCGATGTCGTGAAAAAGTCCGGCGCGAGTCGCCGTAGTAACGTTCAGCCCGAGCTCCGCGGCGAAAATTCCGCAAAGCTGCGCGGTTTCCACCGAGTGCGTGAGCGTGTTTTGGTTGACCGAAAGGCGAAAACGCAGTTTGCCGAGCAGCTCGAGAATGCGCTCGTCCACGTTGAAGAGTCCGAGATATTCGCAGGTTTTCGCGCCGGTTTCGATGGCGTTCCCGAGGACTTCTTCGTTGGAGGATTTTACGAAACTTTCGATGCTTTGCGGATGAATTCTGCCGTCAACGATGAGTCGGCGCAACGCGAGCGCCGCAACGTGTCGGCGGAACGGATCAAAACCGGAAATGAGCACGGAGCCCGGCGTATCGTCGATAATCAGCGTCGTTCCCGTAACTTGTTCGAAGCATTTAATGTTTCTACCTTCGCGTCCGATTAGGCGGCCCTTGGTTTCTTCCGACGGAATGCCGACGAGCTCCGATGTGCCTTCTTCATTGATGCGGGGAGAAATGCGCTGCATCGTGTCGATGAGAATGCGGCGGGCTTCCGTCGCGTATTCGTCCTCGGATTTTCCCAAAATTTCACGACGGATTTTCCGCGAGTCTTCCCGCGCCGTTTCCGTAGCGATCGCGATTGCCGCATCTTTCGCGGCTTCGGGGGAAAGTTTCGCGGCGTTGAGCAATCCGGATTCGTAGCGGGAACGCAATTCCGCGACGGATTTTTTTTCAGCGGCGAGCGACTCTTCATCGCGGCGCAAAGAGAGCAGGCGTTCGTCGATTTTCACGGAAAGCTCGGCGGCGCGGGAATGCGCTTCCGAAGCGGATTGTTCGAGTTTGCGCACCGCCGCCTGACGTTCTTCGATGATTTTGTCCGCCTCGGCAAGACGCGCCTGCGCGGCGGTTTCCGCCTTGGATTGAATATCGCGTGCGGCGATTTCCGCTTCGCGTTTCGCAAGCTCAAGCTGTTGCGCTCGGTGTTCGGCGTCCATTTCAACGGCGCGCATTTTCCGCAACCGCGAAAAGAGAAAAAAGAAAATCGCGATGCTCAAAACGGCATATACTACGAAAATCGTTTCTTGGATATAATCGGCGACGACCACGGACATGAAAAAACTGTTTGCGGAATGAAAGGAAAACGAAAAATTTCCCCTCACAGACGGCGGAGATGCGGTGCTGCTCGCGATAAAGAAAACAAAGGATTTTGTATTTTCTGCAATTCGGCGCAAGAAAAAACACCGAAACGAAAAAACGGTCTTGCCAATTCACCGAAAAAAATTCACCATCGCACCTCAACTTTTCGGTCGCGTAGCTCAGTTGGTTAGAGC
>CAVEBA010000045.1:0-11991 GCA_963613695.1 Sphaerochaetaceae bacterium | reverse complement strand
AAAATCCGCACGATACTCCTAAACTCCTAAACCTTCTCAACTCCTCAACTTTTTTGCCTACGGCAAAAAAAGGCTTGGCACGCTTCGTGCATTTTTCTTCGGGCAATTATGAACGAAAAATCCTCCGCAACTACGCACGCCTTTCAGGCGGAAGTGAAACAGGTGCTCGATATTGTCGCGCACTCCATCTACAAGGATAAGGACATCTTTCTGCGCGAGCTCGTTTCCAACGCGAGCGACGCTCTCGAAAAATTCCGCTACACACAACTCACGGAAAAATCCGTTTTCGAGCCGGAACGCGAGCTCGCCGTCGAAGTTTCGACCGACGAAGCCGCGGGAACGCTCACCATCGCCGATTCCGGAATCGGTATGACGCGCGAGGAGCTCGTCGAAAATCTCGGCACAATCGCGCATTCGGGAACGAAAGCATTTTTGCAAAAACTGAAAGAAAACGGCGGCGGGAACGAAAATCTCATCGGGCAATTCGGCGTCGGATTTTTCTCCGTTTTCATGGTCGCCGACGAAGTGAAATTTTTCACGCGCACGTGGCGTCCCGAGGGCGAATCGCTCTGCTGGACGTCCGACGGGAACGGCGCCTACACGATTGAGCCGACTGCCGAAGCGCTCCCGCGCGGCTCGCGGCTCGTCATTCGCCTCAAAGATGAATTCAAGGATTTCGCGAAAAAGGACAAAGTAAAATCCGTGCTCGAACGCTATTCGAAATACATTGCGTTCCCGCTGATGCTCGACGGCGAAAAACTCAACACGATGCAGGCGCTTTGGCTTAAATCCAAAAGCGAAGTTTCCGAGCAGGAATACAAAGATTTTTACAAATTCCAGTGCCACGCGTGGGACGAACCGCAGGATCACATGCATTTTTCCGCCGATGCGCCGCTCGCCATCAACGCGATTTTGTTTTTCCCGACGCACAATCCCGAGGCGATGGGTTTCGGGCGCGCAACGCCGGAAGTTTCGCTCTACTGCCGCAAAGTGCTTATCGACGCGGAGCCGAAAAATCTGCTTCCGGAATGGCTGCGTTTTATGAAAGGCGTTGTCGATTCCGCCGATATTCCGCTGAACATTTCCCGCGAAACTTTGCAGGATTCCACGCTGATTCAAAAACTCAATCGCGTGCTCACGAAGCGCGTGATTAAGCACCTCGAAGAACGCGCGAAGAAAAAACCGGAAGACTACGCCAAGTTCTGGCGCGACTTCGGAAATTATCTGCGCGAAGGCATCGCGACCGATTACGAAAACCGCGATGCGCTCGCGCCGCTGTTCCGTTGCGAATCGTCAATTCTCGACGCGGGAACGCTTACGAGCTTGCCCGAATACGTCGAACGCATGAAGGATTCGCAAAAGGAAATTTATTATCTCGTCGGCGCAAACCGCGAAGCGATCGAATCCGGTCCGTATCTCGAAGCGTTCAAGGCGCGCGGCGTCGAAGTGCTTTTCCTCTACGACGGTGCGGACGATTACGTTATGAATCAGCTCGGCGCGTTTAAGGAAAAATCCATCGTTTCCGCGGATTCTGCCGACATCGAGCTTCCCGATGCGCCGCAGACGGGAACGGGCGAGCCGCTCTCCGACGATGCGATGAAATCGCTTTGCGCGTGGTTCGCGGAAACGCTCGGCAAGGAAAAAGTCGCCGAGTGCGCCGCGGGAAAACGTCTCGTCGATTCGCCCGCTGTCGCGCTCAATCCCGACAAATTTATGACCGCGTCCATGCGACGCATGATGCGCCTCATGTCGAAAGACGCGGGAACGGCAGACAAGCCCGTTGCCGTGAAAATCGAGTTGAATCCGCGCCACCCGCTCGTGCATAAGCTCGACACGTTGCGCGGCACGAATCCGGAGCTCGCGAAACTCGTCGCCGAACAGGTGCTCGACAACACGCTCATCGCCGCCGGCTTGCTCGACAATCCGCGCGGAATGACGCAGCGCATTTACGAAATTCTCGGCAAGCTCGCGTGAGCGCGTCGCGAATTTTCAAAATCCGAAAAAACGTTCCCGCAACGCAACTCGCGGGAACGTTTTTTTCTTTGCGCGTTCCCGCCGGCGGGCATTGAATAAAAAAAGCAATGGAAGAAATTCTCGTCATCAAACCCTCGTCGCTCGGAGACATCATTCACGCGCTCGTCGTCGTCGAATCGTTGCGAGTTCAGCGCGGGAACGACGTTCGCATCACGTGGCTCGTGCGCGACACGTTCGCGCCGGTGTTGGAGGCGACGCCGACGGTCGATCGGCTGATTCGCTACGACAGAAAGGGCGGCTTGCGCGAGATTTTGCGCGTCGGGCGAGAGCTGCGGCGGGAACGCTTCGATCTCGTGCTCGATTTGCAGGGGCTTGCGCGCTCCGCGTATTGGGCGCTTTGCGCAAACGCTCCGCGAAAAATCGGGCGCGGGGACGGTCGGGAATTTTCGCGATTTGCGTTTCGCGAGCTTGCACCGCCGCCGCCGAACGGTTTCCGAAATTCTCATGCGGCGGAAATTCTTTTGCAGTTTTTGCGTCCGCTCGGGCTCGTTCCCGAAGTGCGCGGCGCGGTCGCGTTCCCGCGTGCAAAACTTTCTGAAAAAATCCGAAAAATTCTTGCGCCCGACGGCGGAGATTTTCCCGCACCGATTTTGCTTTTCCCCGATTCCCGCCGTCCGGAAAAAGAATGGCGCGGCTTTCGCGAGCTTACGGCAAAACTGCTCGCGCGCTCGCAGGAAACGCCGATCGTGTGGGTCGGCTCTAGCGACTACGCGCCCGATCCTTCGTGGGAAGCGGCGAACACCGGTTTCTTTTCGCTGATGGGAAAAACTTCGCTCCTCGACGTGCTCGCGCTCATCGCTCGCGCAAAATTTTGCGTGACGAACGACAGCGGTCCCATGCACATTGCGGCGGCGATGGGCGTTCCCGTGCTCGGCGTTTTCGGACCGACTTCGCCCGTGCTTTACGGGCCGTTCCCGCCGAGTGCGCCGACGAATCGCGTCGTTTGCGCGCCCGACGGAAATTTGTCCGCGCTTTCCGCCGACGAAGTTTTCGCGGCGCTCGCGGATTGGTGATTTTTACGCGCTCACGAGTAATTCCAACTCGCGGGATCGAGCGCGAAAAATTTTTTGAGCAACGCGTAAAGCTCCGGGTGCGCGGCTTTCATCGCCGTTGATTTTTCGAAAAATGCTTCGACGCTCGTCGCGAAAAATTCCGCAGGATTTTCCGCGCCGTATTCGTCGATGACCGTTCCCGCGTCGCCGTTGCGCAAACGCGCGAGCTCGCGCGCGGAAACTTCCGCCCACGCGTGCGCGTCCGCGGGATCGGAAAAATTCGGACGCCCGCCCGCGATGCCGTCGTCGGAATCCAACTGATGCGCGAATTCGTGAAAGACAACGTTTTGTCCGTTCCCGTGAAGCGCGATGTCGCGCGTGATGCGTTGCCACGAAAAAACGACGCTCCCGTGCGTCCACGATTCGCCGTCGCGCGTGCCGCGTTCCCGCCGCACGAGTCCGTCGTCGCTCTCACTTTCCGCGCCGGGCGCGGCGAATGCGCCGGGATAGACGAGCACGGAATGCAGCGTGCGCCACGCCGTTCCCGCGCGCGCGGCGACGAGCAACGAAGCGCCGCCGGCGATTGTCAGCGCGATTTCGTCGGTGATGCGCGGAAGTCCGCCGCAGGCTTCAAAAGTTTTTTCGGAGAGGAATTCTTTGATTCGCCGATGAAAATTTTTGCGAAGCTCCGGCGGAAGAAACGCGTAGGCGGGAACGTTGCGGCGAAGAATTTTTTCCCACGTGCGCGGGAACGGCGCATCGAAAAATTTTTTGCGCCGCCGGCGTTCCCGCAACGAAAGCACGATGAGCCCCGCCAAAAACGCGAGCGCGACGCACGCGAAGAGAACGGCTGCCGAATTCATTTTTTTTCGCCTTTCGTCGGGCGCGTGCGCGGCGTTTTTCTTTCGCCGTTGAGTGCGCGGCAAATTTCGCAGGTGTGCCCGTCGCAACCGCGCGCCGTGCAGTGTTCCCGTCCGTAGTAAATAAATTGCAAATGCAGTTTGTTCCAGCGTTCCCGCGGGAACAGTGCTTTGAGATCGCGCTCGGTCGTCTCGACATTTTTCCCCGAGGAAAGATGCCAGCGCGCCGCGAGACGGTGAATGTGCGTATCGACCGGAAACGCGGGAACGCCGAACGCTTGCGACATCACGACGGATGCCGTTTTGTGCCCGACGCCGTCGAGCGCTTCGAGCGCGGCAAAATTCGCGGGAACGCGTCCGCCGTGTTTTTCGACGATGTCGCGCGAAAGCGAAACGATCGCGCGCGCCTTGCGCGGAGCAAGCCCGCACGGACGAATGATCGCTTCGACCGTTTCGGGCGCGAGTTGTGCCATCGCTTGCGGCGTTCCCGCGCGCGCGAAAAGCGTCGGCGTAACTTCGTTCACGCGTTTGTCCGTGCATTGCGCGGAGAGCACGACGGCGACGAGCAACGTGAACGCATCGCGATGTTTCAGCGGAATCGGCGTTTCCGGATAAAGTCGCTCCAGCGTTTCCGCCGCGAATCGCGCGCGTTCTTTTTTCGTCATGCGCGGCATTTTTCGTTTCCGTTGTCCGCTTGCGGCGCGTTTGTTTTTTGCAAAAGCGCTTCGCAGAAAATCAAATCTGCGGGAACGGTCAGTTTCGGATTCGGTTCGTCATTTTCGACGAGTGCGACGGGAACGCCGATTGCCTCGGCGGCGGCGACATCGTCCGTGACGAAAAGATTTTCGCGAATGATTTTTTCGTAAGCGGAAAAAATTTTCTCGAGCGGAAAAACCTGCGGCGTTTCCGTTTCCCAAAGGCGGGAACGGTCGAGGTCTTCCGTTGCGCAAGCGGTTTCGGCGGGCGTGCCGGCGGGAACGCGCTTGACGGTGTTGCGGCAACGATGCGCGAGCACGGCGCCGCCTTCGCGAGCAACGGTTTGCGCGAGACGAAGAAGATTTTCCGGCGAAACGAGCGGGCGCGCGCAGTCGTGAATGAACACCGGCGCATCGCCGTCCGCGCGAGCGCTTTCGCGCAACGCGCGCAGTCCGTTGAAAACGGAATCCTTGCGTTCGTTCCCGCCGCGGACAAAGAGCGCGGTTTCTGCGAGCACGGGCGCAAATTCGTTTGCGATGCGGCGGATTTCTTCGCGTTGCGCTTCGTCGCGAAAAACGAAAACGGCGCGCGCAAAAATTCCGCTGTGTTCGAACGCGCGCAACGAGTGCGCGAGCGCGGGCGTTCCCGCGAGCGGCGCGAGAATTTTGTCCGCGACGCTCCCGCGCATCCGCGTTCCGCTTCCGCCGCAGAGAAACACGGCGAGATTATTTTTCTTTACGGAAATTTCGTTCATGATTCGTCCGTTCCCGCCTCCGGCGGAATTTCGTTTTCTGCGTCATCGATTTCTTCTTCCGGGTGAGGAAGTTGCGGCACGCGGTAATCGGCGTTGAGCACGGCGATTGTGGGAAAAAGCGAAACGCCGAGGAAGCCCGTTCCGCCGTTCCCCGGGCGCAACGTTTCGTCGGGCGGAAAATTTTCCGGCATGAAATCCGGATAATTCCCGGCGCCGTTTTGCGGCGGGAATCCGAATTTTTCAAAAAACGGAGAAAGATTTCGCTTCGTCGTTTGCGACCAAAGCATGATGAACGTGCGGCGTTTTTCATCGTCGTTTTCGAGCGGCAAACGATTGCGCACGGTGTAAATTTTGAAGGCTTTGGCGAGCGGTTCCCAGCCGGTCGCGTCGACGACGGAAATGTAGGCGGAAAGCCGCTGAAACGTGATTCCGGGATCGCTTCGTTTGTCTTCGACGTCCGCTTCGTCCGCCTGTTTTTCACGTTCCCGCCGACCGGCGCCGGAGGTTTTGTCCGCGATGATTTTTTTGCGTTCCGCCTCGCGTTCGAGTTCTTCCAAGCGCTGTTTTTCGCGGAGCGCCTTAAGATCTTTTTTTTCGATTTCCTCGCGTTTCAGTCGCGCGAAACAGGCGGCGTGGAGCGCGGGAACGTCGAAAAATTCCGCCGCTTTTTTTCCGGTCGCGCGTTCCATGCAATAAAGCGCGAGCAGGGCGGCGGGCGTGTCTTTGTCGCCCTCGAAAGTCCACGCGTTCCCGACGACGTTGCGCGCGATTGCGAAAAAGAGTTCCCACGCGCCGTCGCGGCGGATGCGCTCCAAATCCCAATACGAGCGCGACCAAAGCAGATTGCCGACGATGGGATTTCCGGAGTGCCCGGCGGGGCGCGTCGTTTCCGCGTCCGTGACGAAGCGCAACGGCGCGCTGCGTTCTTTCGGGCCGGCGACGAAGCGATCCAGCTCGGCGACGACGTTGTCCCAAAATCGAATAATCGGCGCGGGATCGTCGATTGCGGCGGCTTCGTCTGCGGGAATGACGGCGGTGAAATTTTTTCCCTCGAATTCCGCCCACGGCGCCGGCGAATAGCGCACCGCCGCCCACTGCGCAGGCTTAGTTTCGCCGAGCGAAAAAAACGGAGCTTCCACGGCGCCGCTGAACGTGAGTTGCACGCGCCGGGGCAAGTTCCCGCGCGTCGGCGCAACGTAAATCATTCCGCCGAACGGGCTCGCAATTTCAAAGGTTTGGTCGCCGACGGAAAATTCCCGCACGATGTCCGGAAAGCGCCGCCAGTAGCGCTGGCGCGATTCGAGCAAATTGTCCGTGTGGCAGCCGATGCGGATTTTCATACCGAGCGCGATTCCGGCGCGGGAACCCACGTGCACGCGCACGCGCTCGCCCGGCGCGGCGTAAAGTCCCGTGCATTGCCAGCCCGGGCGATCGGGTTCGCAGTAAAACGCTTTTCCGATGCGGCGAAAATTTTCGGGAACGTCGCCGGGGAAAAATCGCGCGCTCGGGTGCGGGTAAATTTCCCGCACGGGAACGCTGCGGTAGGTGCGCATTTTTTCGGAAATTTTCTTGCGCAGTTCCGCGTTGATGCTGAGCGCGAGCGGATCGTTCGGCGTCGGCATAATTTTCGCGAACCATTTGTCGATTTCCTCCGGATTCGCTTTTTCTTTGAATTTGCTGACCGTGCGCAGTTTTGTTTTGTAGGCGGCGCGCTTGGAATCGACGTCCGCGTTCGGGATTTTTTCCGGAGAAAAAGGAATCGGCGGATCAAAATCGTCGGGCGCGTAAATCAAATCGAGTTCCGCTTCGCGCGCTTTCACTTTTTCCGCGAGCGTGAGCTTCGATTCTTCGCTTCGAAGCTGCGCGGGAACGCCGCAAACGAGAACGCCGAAGCACAGCGCGACGAGCAATTTCGCGGGAACGGAAAAATTGCGGCGGCTCGGAATTCGGTGCGTTGCGGGAAAAATTTTCATTCGTTTTCGGAATCGTCATCGACGAAATTCACGCCCATTTCTTCGTCCGTTTTCGTCAATTTTATGTTGAATACGGGAATGAGCAGAAGCAGAAGCACGAAAGTGATGAGCATTGCGCCCCAGCCGGCGACATCGTGCACGGTCCCGAGCGTGAATTTTAGGCTGTCCGTCGGATTCCCGAAAAAGTCGTATTCGAGCGCCTTTGAGCCGTGGCGCAGCGACCACACCGTGAGAAAACTCGTGCGCAAAACGTTCAGCACAAGCGCGAACGCGACGGAGACCGTTACGAAAATTATTTTTTTCTTCAGCGAATGCATGAAGATTGCCGCGAGAAACGATCCCGCGAACACGCAAGCCGTCATCGAGCGAATCCCCGAGCAGGCATCGGCGACGCCGACCGTGTCGCCTCCGGGCAGAACGATGATGTTGCCTTCCTGCACGAGCGAAAGATCGAACAAATTCAGAAGCGCCACGACCGTTCCCGTCACCTTGTCGAGCAACAGCGTTCTGATTTGGCTGTCCACGAGAAACGTGAACGGACCGGAGATAAACCATACGCAAATCGGGAACACGAGAAGCATCAGCACGCGCAGACGCAGACGCAAATCCGTTGTTTCGCCGAGAAAATTTTTCGCGGACGCGAACCACGCCAGCCCGAACGCCGCGCCGATGAATCCTGCCGTGTTTTCGTGCGTCGTAACTGCCGCCGCGCCGTAAATCGCCGTTCCCGCCGCACCGATTGCGAAGAGCAGAAGCGAGAAAAGCGTTCCCGCCGCAAAGAGCAAATCGAGAATGCGCGGAGATTTTACGCCGGCGGGAATGAATTTCGGCGGGGAAAATTCGTCGTTCGGTTCGGGTTCCGTTCCCGCGAACGCCGCGCGCAGAAGCGGCAGACGCTCCTTAATTACAAAAGCGCAAAGAAACGGCACGAGGTAGCCGAACAGATAATCGTCTTTCAGCGACCAGCAGTATTGCTGATCCCAAATGACGACGGCACACATCAGCAGGGCGAGTCCTGCGAAAATCATCGGGATCGTTCGGTCTTTTCTTTTTGCGGCGGGAACGGGATTCATTTTTTTTTCGGGAAGCGTGTCGGGAAAAAACGCATTCGCAGTTAACGCGATTTCACGTTCCCGCGCAAGAGCTTTCGCCGGCAAAAAAAACTCCGCCGAGGAAATCGCGGCGGAGTTTTTCGCGCGTTTCGCAGAATGCGGGAACGCGCAATCGAAATGTGCGAAGTCGATTAGACTTTTTCGACGAGACCGGCTTTGAGCGCCTTCACGGAAATCCAAAGGCGCTTGATGCTGCCGTTCGGGAGCTTCACGCGGATGCGCTGAAGATTGGGACGGAACGTGCGTTTCGTCTGTTTAACGAGCTGGAGACCGATACCTCCGCTCTTTTTGCTCTGACCTTTGTGAACGATGCGGCGTCCCTTGACAGGGCGCTTCCCGGTGATGGCGCAAACTCGTGACATAGTGCGTTTGTGTTAAATTTTGAAAATGAAGCACAAGCATCTACAAAAAAAAGCTCCGAAGCAAGAACTTTTTTTGAAGATTTGCAAAAAAAAGTTTGACGCGCCGCCGGGAAAAAATCATATTCGCCTTTCCTTTTAATCAATTTTCAAAACAAAACAGTAATCCGATGCCCGTAGAAATCAAAATTCGCAAAGGTGAAAGCATGGACAAGGCGATTCGCCGCATGAAGAAAAAGCTCGATCGCGAGAACATCATTCGCGATGTCCGTGCGAAGCGCTATTTCGAGAAGCCGTGTGAAGAACGCCGCCGCAAGAAAAAAGTGCAGGCGTTCAACAATATGCTTCGCCAGCGCTACGAAAACATGTAATTCCGAGAAAAACTAAACTGGAAGGACTATCGCAATGTCACAGCACAACAGTTTCAAAAGCGCCGCCGCCGGTTCCACGAACCGCACCGTTCTCAAACGTTTTGAGCGTGTCGACCTCCTCAAAAAACGCGGACAGTGGGACGCGAAGCGCACGCGCCTGACCAATCTGCCCAAGACGCGCCCGGAAGCCTAATCGTTTTTCGAGCGGTTTTTGAAAACGCCTCTTCGTCGAAGTTCGACGCGGGGGCGTTTTTCTTTTTTTCTTTTCGCCGCGAGCGAAGGAAGATAAATTCGCAAACCGAATTCCGTTATGCCCGCCAAAAAAAGCAGTTCCCTTTCCGTTTGGATTTTTGCCGCGCTTGCCCTGTTGTGGGGCGTCGAGGTGCTCTTTTTTTATAATCGCGTGGCGTCTGCGGAGGAAGAGCGGGATCGGCTCGCGTTGTCGGAGCAGGAAAAGTCGGAATTGCGGGAACGGCTTCGTCGCGAGGCGGGGCGTTTGCGCGAGTATACGAACCGGTTGCTCAGCGACGGCGAATTTGTCGAGCGGGAAGCTCGGGAAACGCTGGGCTGGGCGAGCGAGGGAGAAATCGTCATTCGTGCAGAAGAAAATTGAGTTTCGCGGGAACGTTCCCGCACCGTTTTTTCTTTTGCGCGTTCGCGCCGTGCCCAACGCGAAAAAGACGCAGTTTGCGGGAACGCTCGGCGATTCCGTGAAAATTAAAGTGCAGGCGGTGCCCGAGGGCGGACGCGCGAACGCGGAGCTTGCGGCGTTTCTTGCGGAAACGCTCGCGTTGCCGAAGCGGAACGTCGCCGTCGTTTCCGGAGAAACTTCCCGCGATAAAATTTTGCGAATCGACGATTGTTCGCGGGAACGCGCGGAAGCCGCGTTCGGTTTTGCGTTGCCGGAATCTTCGCGCGGGAACGGCTGAATTTAATAAAAAAAAGGAAATGCGGCGAATGCGAAAAAGCATCGGAAAAACCGAGCTCGGAATTTTGGCGCTTGCCGTTGCGGCGATTTTGTGCGGCGTTCCCGCGATGTTTGCGCAGGCGCGGAGTTCTCCCGCCGGAAAGCTCGTGCAGTTCGGCCCGAATTTGGCGTTGCCGAAAATGGATTTTTCCCGCGCCGACAAATTCGCCGAAGCAATCGAGCCGTGGTGGAAAGCCCAAGATGCGTCGGATTGCGTGCTCGCTTGGCGGGAACAGGCGCCGCGGGTGTTTTGGGAAATGTCAAAGTCCGCGGGAAAAGACGGACGCGCCGTGATTTCGGCGTATTTGTCCGGAGGAAAAATTTGGAATATCGAAGCCGAGCAAGTGAAAATCGAGACGGAAAACAACGTTCCCGTGCGCCTCGAAATCATGTTTTTCAACAAGGGCGATACGGCGACGCGCTCCGGAATGGGATACAATTCCCCCGCTTCGTCCGAGCGCAAGGCGCGTTTTTCCGAAAACGCGTGGGACGAATGTTTGCAGCGGGTGACGGCGGCGCTTTCCGTCCTCGGCGAAAAACGGCGTTGTTCCGTCGGCGCGGGAAAGTTGCGCCGGCGCGCGGAAGCGTGGCAATACGGGAAAACCGTTTTCGTGCTCGACGCGGAGAAAAACGAATTCGTGCGCGTGGTGGCGGTGCCGCTCGAACGTTTCGGCGAGCTGACTTCGTCCGTCGTGGAGCGCGCGAAAGCATCGGCGAAACTTGTCGAAAATTTGAAAAAAAACGCGTTCGGCGATGTGTGGATTTCCGGCATCCCGATGGTGAATCAAGGGCAGAAAGGCTACTGCGTTCCCGCGACGATTGAGCGCGTTTTGCGTTATTACGGGATCGAAAGTTTGGATATGCACAAAATCGCGGAGCTCTCGGGAACGCAGATCGGCGGCGGAACTTCCGTGCAGGAAATGATTAATGCGCTCGCTCCCGTCGTGAAGAAAAACCGCTTGGAATTTACAACGCAGAAGCTCACGTTCAACAAAATTCGGCAGAGCGTCGACCGCGGCGTGCCGATGATTTGGACAATGTTCAGCACACCCGAATACATGTCGCGCATGATAAAAAATTCCGTCGCTCGCCAAGACGGCGCGGATCCCGCAACGCACGCAAAACGCTTGAGCACGCTCGCACCGCTCGCGGCTGAAAAATCGAACGCGCACATTTGCCTGATAATCGGCTACAACGCAAAGACGAAGGAAATCTGCGTGTCCAATTCTTGGGGCGAGTCGGCGGACAAGTTGTGGGTGCGCTTTGACGATGCCTTGCTCGTCGCGCAGGACCCGCAAGTTTATTTGCTGAAAAAATAGGCTTGCACTCTTTTTCAAAAAAGAAGATACTTGCTCCCACTTCTTTTTTCGGGGGTATAGCTCAGTTGGTTAGAGCGTTTGCATGACACGCAAAAGGTCGCAGATTCGACTTCTGCTACTCCCACCATTTTCAAGCGCCGTGCGGCTATCGTTCAGTGGTAGGACCCCACTCTTCCAAAGTGGTGACACCAGTTCGAATCTGGTTAGCCGCACCAAACTTTTCAGGAGAGATGGCTGAGTGGCTGAAGGCAGCGGTTTGCTAAATCGTCGTAGGTGTCACAACCTACCGGGGGTTCGAATCCCCCTCTCTCCGCCATCTTTTTTTTTTGCCGTAGGCAAAAAAAGTTGAGGAGTTGAGAAGGTTTAGGAGTTTAGGAGTATCGTGCGGATTTTTGCCTACGGCAAAAATTCTTGGGGGCGGAGACGTCCACGTCTCCGCGTTGAAATCCCTTTTCAAGAAACTAAAAGTCCCGTAGGGACTGCCCATGTAGAAACCTCGGGCGGAAGCCCGAGGTAACGCTCGAAAAAATATCAAGCCTCGTAGAGGCGACCCT
>CAVEBA010000044.1:0-12014 GCA_963613695.1 Sphaerochaetaceae bacterium | reverse complement strand
CGATTTTCGCGGCGACCTCCGCATTCGCGGACACCACCGACACCACCGTGTATGACCTCGACGGGAATTACGATTATTCCGATACGAATCTCACGGTCATTCAAAACACGGACGGCACGCTCACGGGAACGCTTTCCGGAAGCGGCACTTTCGTCAAAAAAGGCGCCGCGAATCTGACGCTCAACAACACGATCTCCTTGGCGTCCGGAACGATTACGGCGGAAGAAGGCTCGCTCACGCTCGGCTCGGATATTGCGTTTTCCGCCGGCGCATTCACGATTAACAACAAAAGCACGATTGTGCTCGCGCAAGGCAACGGAAATTCCGAGGCACTCAAACAGCTCACGATTTCCGACACCGAAATGGTCGGCACCGTGGTCAACAACGGCGCGGGAACGACGACGGTCAGCTCTCTTAAAGGCAACAAACTGCGCGTGAACGCGGGAACGCTCGTCGTCGCCAACGGAACGGCTTTTAACGAAATCGCGGTCGCGCGCAACGCATCGCTCCAAATCGGCGCGGGAGAAACCGGCAACACCGTAGCACTTTCCGGAAACGTTTCGTTGGCGGAAAATGCCGCACTCATTTTCAACCGCAAGACATCGTCGGGCGCGGACGCAATCACTTACTCCGGACAAATTTCCGGCACGGGAAATCTCGTTTTCAACGGGAACGCGCCCGTTTATTTTGCAAAAGGCGTTGACCAAACCTACACGGGAACGACAACGATCAACGCCGGCGGCATGGTTTTCAATCGCGCCACGCAAACAATCAACGGCACGGAATACTACGATCCCGACGCGCAAGCGGCGACGTTGCATTCCTCGAAAATTACGGTCAACGGCACAGGAACGTTCGGCGGGCACGTTACGGTAAAAGGCGATGTAGACGTGAACGGAACGGCGTTCACTTCCGTCAGCGATTGGACGCAGACGCACGGCTACACGTGGGGCGCGTGGTATTCGGGCGCGGGAACGCTCTACGCGACGGGCGGGAACACGATCACGATTGAGGGCGATTTGAACATCGCGAAAACGGAGCTTACGCCGATTTACACCACGCAAAACGGCTACACTTACATTTCCGATTATTCCGGAAATTCCGGCGGCGTCATGCGAGCGGATTTCGATTCGACCGGCGCGGGGAAAATCTTCGCAAAAGGCAACGTTTCGCTCGGCGGCACGCTGATTCTCTCGGGCGCGAGCGGGCTCGCAACCGGGCAAGTCGCCGTGTTTTTCCAAAGCGACCCCGCGAAAACGACGGGCGCGTTCGACAACGTCGTTTACGGCTCGGACAACGTTACGCTGCTTCTGCCGGGCGTCGGCGGAATCAAGGAGGGACAGCTCGGAATCGCGACGACGGAAAACCGCAACGTGCGCAAGCGCAGCTCGTTCGTCGAGCACGAGGGGCTGAGCAACTTCGTCGATTACCTCGTGAAAAATTCCGGCGGCATGAACAAGGTCACGCAGGCGATTGCGCTTGCGGACGCGGGAACGGTTTCCGATGTCGTGAACAATTTTTCTCCGCTCGCCTACTCGGCGTTCCCGGAAATGGCTCTGCGCCAATCCGAGAACGAATGGAACATGATTTTGCTCAACGTCGCGCATTCCCTCAAGGCGCGTCCGCAATCGCCCGACGGCGTGCGCGTTCCCGCGACTTTTTCGTTTTTCTCGGGAGTAACGACGGATTTCGTCGAACACAAAAACGACACCGATTCGCCCGTGTATGATTTCAACTCCGTCGGCATCTACGCGGGAGCGCACACGTGGCTGGATGACGAACGCATTGCCGGCTTTTCGATCGGCGCCCACCGCGGCGCGGCAACGCCGCACGGGAGCGGCGGTTCGCTCGAAGACGCCGCGCTCCGCGCAAAAATTTTTGCCGTGTTCGCGCCCAAGTTTTCCGACTGGTTTCTGACGCTCGGCGGCACGTTCGCCGCGCATCATTACGACGCGGAACGCGAGACGGCGCTCGGCGTCAATTCCGCTTCTACGGCGGGAGCGGACGCGGGAATTTTCCTCGCGCTGAACAGCATTTCCCGCATCACGGACAATCTTTTCTTCACGCCGAAACTCAGCCTCGAATACAATTTTTCCTACATCGGAAGTTTCTCCGAACACGGCACGGCAAGCCGGCTGAACGTCGATCGCACGACGACGAACACCTACCGCGCGCACTTCGGTTCGGGCTTCGAATATCGCGGGAGAGAAGGAAAAACTTTCGCGCTCGATTTCGGCTTCAACGCCACTTTCGGCAAACGCATGAAAATTTCCTCCGAGTTCGACGAATACGAACAATCCCGCACGACGACCGAAGCGAGAATCGGCGACCGCATGTCGTTTGAGCTCGCGCCGCGCATCGGGCTTGAGCTCGGCGACGGCTGGACGGCGGACGCCGTCTACCGCGCGGAATGCTCGTTCCAAGGCTCGTGGAACCAATCGTTCAACTTCGGTTTCGAGAAACGTTTTTAAGAAAAAAAATATGGACGGGAACGAAAAAGATTCGACGGAATCGCGTCTGCGCGAACTCGAAATCAAACTCACGTTTCTCGACGATTACGTCGCCGAACAAAATAAAACGCTCGTCGAGCTCGTCCGCGAAATCGCGCGTCTCAAACGCGCATTGCATTCGCTCGCGGAAAAAACGGAATCGCTCGACGGCGGGAACGCCGCTCCCGCCAACGAAAAACCGCCGCACTGGTAAGCGCGGGAACGCACGGGAACGGAAAAAAATCATGTCTGAAATTTTGTCGTCGAGTGATGCGGACATTGCGCGCGCGGGAACGTTTCTGCGGGCGGGCGGGCTCGTTGCCGTGCCCACGGAAACGGTTTACGGGCTTGCGGCAAACGCGTTTCGCGAAGATTCCGTGCGCGCGATTTTTGCGGCAAAAGGGCGTCCGTTTTTTGATCCGCTCATCGTGCACGTGCACTCGCTCGAGCAGGCGGGAACGCTCGCGGACATTTCGCACCCGTTCGTCCGAAAACTCGCCGACGCGTTTATGCCGGGACCGCTCACGCTCGTTTTGCCGAAAAAAAATGTCGTTCCCGACATCGTCACGGCGGGCGAACCGACCGTCGCAATCCGCATGCCGTCGCACCCGCTGATGCGAAAAATTCTGATTGCGGCAAACGTTCCGCTCGCGGCGCCGAGTGCGAATCCGTTCGGCTACGTCAGCCCGACAACGGCGGAGCACGTGCGGCGTTCGCTCGGCGATCGCGTGCCGCTCATCGTGGACGGCGGCGCTTGCTCTTGCGGCGTGGAATCGACGATCGTGCTTGTCGCGGACACGCCGCGCCTGTTGCGCCCGGGCGTGATTACGCGGGAACAGCTTGAAGCCGTGCTCGGAACGCCCGTCGCCGCGGCAAAAGGACATCTCGAAAAACTCGCGGATGAAACCGACGATGCGGGAACGGCAACGAAAGCGCAACTCGCGCCCGGAATGTTGAAGCGCCATTACAGCCCGCGCGTTCCCGTGAGACTTTTCCCTGCGGGAGAAACTCCGCGTGACGTTCCCGCGCGCGCGGCGATTGTTTTTCAAGCGGCGCCGACGGCGGAAAAAACCGCAAGCGTTCCCGCCGATGCGCAGATTTTCCGATTGTCCGAAAACGGAAATCAGGCAGAAGTCGCGCGCGCGATTTTTTCCCTGTTGCGAGAATTGGACGGCGGGAAATTTTCCGAAATTCTCATCGAAAAATCGCCGGATTTCGGAATCGGCGTTGCCGTGAACGATCGGCTTTCTCGCGCCGCCGCGAGATAATTTGCGAAAAGCGAAACGCGCACTTTACGCGCCGCAAAAGCGCGCGAGCACGGCAAGGATTTTTTCGCCGCAGGCGAGATAAAGCGCGCCGCCGAGAATCAGCCACGGACCGAGCGGGAACGGAGCGGACGTTCCCGCGCCGAAAGCTTCCGCGCCGTCGTCATCGCCCTCCAACGAAAGCCGCGAAGCTTCGCACGCGCGGCGGTCGGCGTTCCCGCGCGAGCAAACGCCGCAAGCGCGCGCAATCGCCCACGCAAACAGCCCGATAAACGCCGACGCGAAAAATGCAAAAATCGCGCCGCGCCAACCGCAGAACGCGCCGATTCCGCCGAGCAAAATTACGTCGCCCTCGCCCATCGTTTCCCGCCGCAAAATCAGCGAAGTAAAATAGCGAAACCAGAAAATCAGCATCGAGCCGACAAGCAGCCCGAGCGTTCCCGCGAAAAGCCCGGAGAACGCGTCCGCTTCGCCGAGCGCGTGCGGGAACGCTGCCGCGCAAAACAGCCCCGCGAGCACGAACGGCGCGTTCACGAAATCGGGCAAATACATCGTGTCCCAATCGATAAACGCGAGCACGATTCCGAACGCGGAAAAAATCATCGCGTGCACGGCGACGTCCCACGGCAGAAAATGCCACGCGCACGCGAAAACGAGCGCCGTAAGCAACTCGACCGCCGGGTGGCGAAAAGAAATTTTTCTGCCGCAACACGCCGCGCGCCCGCGCAGGAAAATCCACGCAAGCACGGGAACGTTGAGATGAAGCGGAATCGGTTTTCCGCAATCGCAATGCGAGCCGGGAACGACGATGCTTTCGCCTTTCGGAATGCGAAAAATGCACACGTTCAAAAAGCTTCCGACGATTGCGCCGAGCACGAAGAACGTTCCCGTAAAAAACCACGGGAACGCGTCATGCGTTGCTCTCAACATCTCCAACATCGTGCTCGAGTATAACGGAACGATTCGTTTTTCAGAAACAGAAAATGCCGGCGGGAACGCGCGCGCAAACGTCATGCGCCGGGGCGCAATTTTCGCAGAGCGAGAAGTTCGCGCGCGACGGTTTTGTCGTCAAACGGCAACGTGATGTCGGCAAATTCCTGATACGTTTCGTGTCCCTTGCCGGCAATGAGCACGCAGTCGCCCTCGCGTGCGGCGTCGAGCGCAAGCGCGATTGCGCGGCGCCGGTCGGGTTCGAACACGATTTTTTCCGGCGAAATCACGCCGGTTTTCATATCGGAAAAAATTTGTTCGAGCGGTTCCTTGCGCGGATTGTCGGAAGTCGCCCACGCGAAATCCGCAAGGCTCTGCACGGCGCGCACCATCTTCGGGCGCTTGCCGCGATCGCGGTTCCCGCCGCAACCGAAAACGGCGAGCACGCGCCCGGGCGTGATTTTTTTCAACATGCCGAGCGCATTCGTCAGCGCATCGTCCGTGTGCGCGTAATCGACGAAAACTTCAAACGGGAACGGATTTTCGGGAACGCGTTCCATGCGTCCGGGAACGCCGGGAAATTCCGCGACATCGCGCACGGCGCGAGCAACGTTCCCGCCGAGAGCGCCGACGAGCGCGAGTGCGCAAAGCACGTTGCTCACGTTGTAATCGCCGGGCAAATGCGTTTTCACGGAAAAATTTCCCGCCGGGCAATGCAGCGTGAACGCGCTCCCGCCGGACGAAAGTTGCACGTCCGCCGCAAAAAATCCGTCGGCGTTCCCGCGCGTTTCCGCATCGTCCGTTTTCAATCCGAACGGCACGGCGCGCACGCGCTCCGGAAGCGCGGCGAGAATGCGGCGCCCCCACGAATCGTCGGCGTTGACGACTGCCGCGCGCGGGAACGCGCCTTGCGAACCGTCGAAAAGTCGGCGTTTCACGGCAAAATAATTTTCCATGTTCCCGTGATAATCCATGTGGTCCTGCGTCAGATTCGTGAACGCGACCACGGAAAACGGCAACGCGAAAACGCGCTTTTGGTCAATCGCGTGCGAGCTGACTTCCATCGCCGCGCCGACGCAACCGGCATCGCGCATTTCCGCAAAAAGCTCCGCGAGATCGAGCGACTCGGGCGTCGTTTTGTAGGACGGCATACTGCGCCGCCCCAATTCATAACGCACGGTGCCGACAAGTCCCCACGGCGAATTCGTCTGCCGCATCATCAAAAAACGCACGAGCGAAGCGACGCTTGTTTTGCCGTTCGTTCCCGTGACGCCGACGAGCGTCAGCGCGTTTGCGGGATCGTCAAAAAATTCCCGCGCGACGAGCGCGACCGCTTCCGCGACATCGGGAACGATCGCCTGCACGATTTCGGGAGGAAGCGCGGAAGCGCGTTCCCGCGCGACGACTGCGACTGCGCCGCGAGCGACGGCGTCCGCCGCAAAATCAATTCCGCGGGAACGCAATCCGTCCATCGCGAAAAAAAGAGCGCCGGGCACGACGCGGCGCGAATCCGTGAGCAATTTTTCCGGACGGCACGCGGCGGAATCTCCGCCGAAAAATCGCGTTTCGGGAATATTTTTGAAAAGTTCGGCGAGCGTTTTCATGCCGAAAAAATTTACGCGTTCCCGCGCGCAGCGACAAATTGAATTTTTTCGCGAAGCGAGCTTACGCGGAAATTTCGAAAATTTGCGCCGAGCGAATTCGGTTAAAAATCGTAAGCACGGCAACGCTCACGGGAAGGCGAAAACGCCGCGGTCCCGCCGAGCCGGGATTCAGGAAAAGCACGCCGTCGCGCCAGCAAATAAGCGGCGCGTGCGTGTGTCCGGAAACGACGACGTTCGCGCCGCGCGGCAAAATGTTGAACTCGTCGAGATGCCCGTGATGCATGAAAATTTCCGCCGAGGCGAGACTGACCGTTTCACAAACCGGAAGATTGCGGCAACCGGGCGCCGTGTCCGTGTTCCCGCGCACGGCGGTAACGGGCGCAATCGCCGAAAGCGCCTGCAACACGGCAAGGTCGCCGACGTCCCCGGCGTGCAAAATGTGTTCGACGCCGACGGCGCGAAAAATTTCTTCGACTTCGGGACGCAACAAGCCGTGCGTGTCAGAAACGATGCCGATTCGCAGAGGAGATCCGAGATTCATTTTTTTTAGGGCAGATGAGATTGAAAAAATTTGATGCGGGAAAAAATTTTCGGCGGCGGCGGCTCAGTCTTCGCCGGGCTCTCCGGAAGCCTCGGAATCCGCATCGGAATCCTCGGCGGGAACGTCCGTTTTTTCCGAAGAAATTTCTCCGTGGCGAGAAAAAATCCGCACATCCGATGCGGGAACGTATCGCGTGAACGCGGCGCGAAAACTTTCTCCGACGAGCGTGCGCAACGCTTCGGGAACGCTCGCGCGCACTTCTTCCGCCGTGGCGGAACGCGCGCCGGATTCGCGGGAAACGCGCGCGGACGGCGCGGCGGTTTCTGCGGGAACGGCAGTTTCCGCAGGTGCCACGGACGCTTCGTCGAAATTCGCGTATTGCTGCGCGAAATCATCTTCCGCGAACGCATGCGGCGTGCTCGGCGCAGTTTTTTTCTCGGCACGCGCGGGAACGGGAGCTGCGGGAACGCTCGGCTTTTTCGCCGGTGCGGGAACGCTCTTCGCGGGAACGGGCGCGGACGCGGTTTTTCGCGGAGCGGGAACGGAATTTGCGAGCGCGCGGGAACGCGCTTCCTCGGCGGCGACTTCGGCGAGTGCCGCCGAGCATTTCTCCGTCAAATTATTTTTTTTTTGCTTCGCCGACGGGAACGGAATCGGCGAGTGCGGAAATATCTTTAATCAACGCATCGATTGCCCGCGTTCGGCTTTGTTCGACGGCTTTCAGCAAGGTTACTTCGAAATTTGCGCGTTCGCTCAGCCCGAATTTTATGCCGCCCTCGCCCGAGTTGAGCGCGTCGAGCATTCGCAAAAGTTGCTCCGTGCGCATCGTCGTGCCGAGCAAGGCGCTTTTGCCGTTCCCGCGCACGGAATCGAGCAACGCTTCGCGAATCCGCGCCTGCGTATGCGCAAGCACGCGCAAAAGATCCCGCCCCTCGGCGATGAATTTGTCCGAAAAATCGATGACCGCAGCGTAATCCGCCCGCGCCATCGCGGCAGCGAGCTCCTCGACTTCCTGCTTGGACGCGAGCCCGTAAATGTCGGAAACTTCGCGCTCGGTAATTTTTTTTCCGCAGAAAGAAATGACCTGATCGAGAATCGACTGCGAATCGCGCATCCCGCCGTTCGCGAGCCGCGCAATTGCAATCAGCGCATCGCGCTCCGCTTCGACGCCGTCGTTTTCCGTAATTTCGCGAAGCCGGTCGGCGATTTTTTCCTCGGGAATCGGCTGAAATTCAAAGCGTTGGCAACGCGACGTGATGGTCTCGAGCACTTTGTCGGACTCGGTCGTCGCGAAAATGAATTTGACGAATTCCGGCGGTTCTTCGATGACTTTGAGCAACGCGTTGAACGCGTCTTTGGAGAGCTGGTGAACTTCGTCGATGATGTAAATTTTGTAGCGGCACTGCATCGGCGGGTAGTAGCATTCCTCGCGGATTTGCTTCGCGTCATCGACGCTGCGATTCGTCGCGGCGTCAATTTCGGTAACGTCCGGACACGAGCCCTCCGTGATGGCGCGGCAAATCGGATCGTCCTCCGGCGGGGAAACGCTCGGTCCGTTTGTGCAGTTGAGCGCTTTCGCGAAAATGCGCGCGGTCGTTGTCTTGCCCGTGCCGCGCGGCCCGACGAAAAGATACGCATGCCCGATGCGCCCGGACGTGATCGCGTTTTTCAGCGTGCGAACGATGTGTTCCTGCCCGACGATTTCGTCAAACTGTTGCGGACGCCAGCGCCGCGCGATTACCTGAAAGCCCTCTGCCATATTGCGGGATTATGAAACACACATTCCCGCCCTTTTGCAATCTCCGAGGCGCGTTCCCGCGGCGCATCAGCGTTCCCGCAGACAGCAGAAAACGCCCCACAGCCCGCCGATCCAAAAAAGGATGCGGATCACCGTCGGATCCAGCAGGTAAAAAGAAAGAAGCTCCACGCCGCAAACGACGATCGGCTCGATGAAGCACAGGAAAAGACACATCGCCAACGTTGCGATGATTTTTCTGATCGCCGCGCGTCCGCTCGAAATTCCGCGATGCCTGCCGTCTTCTTTCATATTTTCTTCAAAAAAAATCCCGATGCGCACATCGCCGGCGGATTCTCTCTCTGCCGGCATCAAACGCTCGCGGGAACGCGCTCAGCCGAGCTGCGGCGCGCCGCCCTCCGGCATCTTTTTCCCTTGGTCGCGCAATTCCACGCGACGAATTTTTCCGCTGATCGTTTTCGGCAATTCCTCGACGAATTCGATAACTCGCGGATATTTGTAAGGCGCAGTCTCGCGTTTGACGTGATCCTGAATTTTCTTTTTCAGCTCTTCAAAATTCCGAACCGATTCACGGAACGTCTTGGACAAAACAATCGTCGCCTTGACAACCTGCCCGCGAATCGCATCGGGAACGCCCGTAATCGCGCATTCGACAACGCCTTCGTAGGACATGACCGCGCTCTCGACCTCAAACGGACCGATGCGGTAGCCGGAGCTTTTGATGACATCGTCGTTGCGCCCGACAAACCAGAAATAGCCGTCTTCATCGCGCGTCGCAACGTCGCCCGTGTGGTAAAGCCCGTCGTGATAAACTTTCGCGGTGAGCGCGCGGTCGCGGAAATAGCCTTTGAAAAGCCCGGCGGGACGATTTTCGGGCGTGCAGCGAATGACGATTTCGCCCTGCGTTCCCGCGGGAACGGAATTTCCGTTTTCGTCGACGAGATCGACATCGTAAGCGGGATTCGGTTTGCCCATCGAACCGGGTTTCGGCTCCATCCACGGCGTGGTCAGAATCGAGCAGGTCGTTTCCGTCTGCCCGAAACCTTCGCGGAGTTTGATTCCCGTGATTTTTCTGAAATCTTCGTAAACGCTCGGATTGAGCGCTTCGCCCGCGATCGTGCACCATTTCAGCGAGGAAAGATCGTATTGCGACATGTCCTCGTGAAGCATGAAGCGGAAAACCGTCGGCGGCGCACAGAACGACGTAATGTGGTAATCTTGAATAACTTTCAGCATGTCCGCCGGCGTAAATTTTTCGTGGTCGTAGACGAACACCGTCGCTCCCGCGAACCATTGTCCGTAAAGTTTTCCCCAAACCGCCTTGCCCCAACCCGTGTCGGCAACGGTCAGGTGGAGACTGTCCTCCGTCAAATTATGCCAGTAGGCGCCCGTGACGATGTGTCCGAGCGGATACGCGTAGTCGTGCGCGACCATCTTCGGATTTCCCGTCGTTCCCGAAGTGAAATAGAGCAAGGAAATGTCGTCGTTTTTGTTCACGTGTTCGGGACGAACGAATTTCGGCGCGCACGCCAGCCCGGTGTGAAAATCCTTGAAACCCTCGGGAACGAACGGTCCAGTGGAAATCACGGTTTCCAACGTCGGGCATTCCGGCTTGGACGCGGCAACGCGCTCCGTAACAAGCGCATCGCCGACGCAAACCACCACCTTGATCGAGGCGGCGTTGCAACGATAGACGATGTCCTTTTTCGTCAGCAAATGCGTCGCGGGAATGCAAACGGCGCCGAGTTTGTGCAACGCGAGAATGGAAAACCAAAACTCGTAGCGGCGCTTCAAAATGAGCATGACCTTGTCGCCGTGCCCGATCCCGCAGGAAGCGAAAAACGCGGCGGTGCGGTCGCTCTCCCGCTTCAAATCCGCGAAAGTGAACTCGACGTGTTTTCCGTGGTCGTTGACCCAGCAAAGCGCGCGCTTTTCGGGATGCGTCCGCGCCCACTCATCAATGACGTCATAAGAAAAATTGAAATTCTCGGGAACGATAATTTCAAAGTTCTTCACAAAGTCTTCCTGACTCGTGAAAACCGTCTGCTTTAAGAATTTTTCTAACATGCTGTTGAAAATGCCCTTTCGGGCAATGCGTTCCCGCAAGAAAATCCCCGCGGGAGCAACGGTCGGAAATTAAATGCTCCCGCATTCCCGTCTGCAAGAAATAAAGGAAGTGAAAATGGAGAACCGTTCCCGCGGAAAAAAGTTGATGAGTTGAAAAGGTTTAGTGGTTTAGAAGTAGCGCAAAAAAAAGCGTTCCCGCAGAATCCCGCGGGAACGCTTTACGACATGAAGCTTGCCGGTGGCTATTGCGCGCCATCAGCACAGCACGATCATTTGTTTTCCTCCAAAATCTTTTCCAGATACTCTTTTGCAAATTTAGGATTATAACCATTCGCTATTGCCTTGCGAACCCAGCCCACGCCCGCCTGAACGTTTTGCTCCACGCCGCGTCCCTCGCACAAGCACGCTCCATAACAGAACTGACCCCAGTTGTCGCCGAGAGTTGCCGCCTTCTTAAACCATTCCGCAGCCTTTTTCTCGTTCTGCTCGACACCATTCCCGTATCGATAACATGCGCCCATTTGTGCCGTGGCGCGGGGGTGTCCCTGTTTCGCCGCTTTTTCAAACCATTTTACGGCTTCGAACCTGTTTTTTTCCCAAACCCACCCGTTAAAGAACGCTTGTCCGATTCGAAATTGCGTTTCCGCGCCCGATTGCGCCACCACTGAAAACGTAACACGACCTACAACCTCATCTTCGTCAGAATCCTCTGAAAAAATAGCAACCCTCCCGTTTTTATCAACAGTGTACACCAAGTCACTGTTTTTATGAGCAAGGATATCGTCAGCCATAACTCTAACGGTAAATACCACTTTGTCATCATTCCACCACCAAGCCCAAGGTTCGCTCAAACACGTTACCGTGAACGCCCCTCGTCCATTGCGAAGATTGGGCAAACAAACTGCATTGTTTTCCTGAAAGAACACGCTAAGAGCTTTCACTTTTTTTGTTTCCCACTCTTTTTCTCCTTCGTGAATGACGGCATAAAAATTGGGGCTGTCCCCAACCTCTTCGATTACCCAATCCCTATTGTCGAAACTGATACACGTTAAGCGCACCACGTATAAATCGTCCGACGCAGGGGGCGCGCTTTCTTCTTTTGTGGGTGCTTCTCCCGCCCAAAGCGCGGGAACACATCCGAATATACACAGGAGTATGAGTTGTTTCAGTTTTTTCATAGCAGTTTCAATTACATTGTTCTTCATAACGAATAAGTTTTTCTATTATTTCGCGGTTATCGTATTTCTTAAAAAGTTTCGTAATACGTTCCTCTTCTTTCTTCGTATCATAATGATGATAGCAGTAATAAACGGCGCCGGTTGCGGCAATCGCAACTACCGCGACTCCAGCCGTGCTTACAAT
>CAVEBA010000043.1:0-12136 GCA_963613695.1 Sphaerochaetaceae bacterium | reverse complement strand
AACGGCGCGGTAAGCAATAGCGTAGGGCAACGCCCTACGAATCCGGAGAAAAAAACATTGAGCCCTGTAGGGGCGAAAGCCGGCGTTCCCGCGGGATCGGCTCGCGCCCTTACAGGGCTTGATAATAGTTTGTCCGCAAACATAGGGCGGCGCTTCGCTTGCCCTATGCTGTTGCTTGTCGCGCCGTTGGCGCTTTTTAGTTTCTTGAAAAGGATTTCGATGCGGAGACGTGGACGTCTCCGCCCCCAATTTTTGCCGCAGGCAAAAACAGATTTCACCAGTCAACCAGTTTACCAGTCCACCAGTTCTCCGGTTTTTTTCCGTTTGCGTTCCCGCGGGCGAAATCTTAAAAATTCCGCTCTAATTTTTCCAAAGAAAATGACTATCGAAGCCATCCGCAACAGCTTGCCTTCCGAGGCGCTCATGAACGTCGAAGGTTTGCCCTTCAAAAAAATCGCCTCCGGCAAGGTGCGCGAAATTTTCGATCTCGGCGACAAGCTTCTCATCATCGCGACCGACCGCATTTCCGCGTTTGATTCGATCATGCCGAACGGCGTTCCCGGCAAGGGAATTTTGCTCACGCAAATCAGTTTGTGGTGGTTTGCGCAGGCGGAAAAAATCATGCCCACGCATCTCATTCCCGACCACGATGCGGCGGTTGCGGAGTTGCTCAAGGATTTCCCGCAACTCGTTGCGCGTTCGATGATTGTGCGCAAGCTGAAACCGCTCCCGATTGAAGCCGTCGTGCGCGGGTATCTCGCGGGATCGGGTTGGAAAGAATATCAAAAAACGCAGGCGATTCTCGACCACGCGCTTCCGGCGGGAATGCTCGAAAGCCAGCGCTTGCCCGAAGCCATTTTTACGCCCTCGACGAAAGCGTCGGAAGGGCACGACGAACCGATTACCGAAGCCCGTTGCGCGGAAATTCTCGGTGAGGACGTTTTCAAAAAAGCCAAAGCGGCGACGCTTGCGCTCTTTGCGCTCGGCTCGGAAATCGCCGAACGCGCGGGGCTGATTCTCGCCGACACGAAATTCGAGTTCGGGCTCGACGACGCGGGAAAAATTTTCCTCATCGACGAAGTGCTCACGCCGGATTCTTCGCGCTATTGGCCGCGGGAAGGCTACGTTCCCGGGCACACGCAACCGTCGTTTGACAAACAGTTTGTGCGCGACTATCTCGAAAAAATCGGTTGGAACAAACTTCCGCCCGCTCCCGCGCTCCCGGCGGACATCGTCGAAAAGACGCGCGCTTTGTATTTCAGTGCGCTCGAAAAGCTGATGAAGCTTTGACGGAAAAATTAGGAATTAGGAATTAGAAATTAGGAATTAGGAGGATTTCCGGAAATTGGTTCCCGCGAAAAAAGCCGGCTTCCCGAAATCCGTGTTCTTCATCGTCGGCACGGAGGCGTGCGAGCGTTTCAGTTTTTACGGGATGCGCAGCATCCTCACGCTCTACATCGTGCACGAGTTGCTCGGGGAGCTTTCGTCGGCGGGAACGGACGGCTTGCGCGCGGCAAATGATTTTGCGACGACCGTCGGGCATCTTTTCACGATGGGCGTGTATTTCATGCCGTTGCTCGGCGCGTGGATTGCGGACAAATTTTGGGGGCGCTACCGCACGATTCTCGTCATGTCGATTTTCTACGTGTGCGGGAACGCGACGCTCGCGCTCACCGTCGGCAGTGAAACGGGGCTTGCGGTCGGGCTTGCGCTCATTGCGATCGGTTCGGGCGGCATCAAGCCGTGTGTTTCGTCGTTCATGGGCGATCAGTTTTCGCCGAATCAGCGCGAATTTATTGCGCGTGCGTTCGGCATGTTTTATTGGGCGATAAACTTCGGTTCGTTTTTCGCGTTCGGGCTTATTCCCGTGGTGAAAAATGAATTCGGCTACGCGTGGGCGTTCGGCATTCCCGGAATCGTGATGGGATTGGCGACGCTCGTTTTTGCGGCGGGAACGCCCGGCTACAAGCGACATTCCGGCGAGTGGGTCGCCGAGCCCGCGGGAACGGTCGTGCGTCGCGTGTTGAGTTCCGCTGCGCTTTACGGCGCTTTGCCGGGTTGGTTTTTCTGTGCGCTGATGATGCTTGCGATGCCGGAAATGCTCGGCGAAACGGCGGCTTCGGCAAACGTGTTCGGGAAAATATTTTTCGTCGCGGGAACGGGCGTCGCGGCATTTTTCGCCGTGGCGGTAATTTTCGGGATCGCGGCGTTTTTGCCGAGAGCGCTCGCAAAACTCGCAAAAGCCGCGCACCCGGACGCGCGCGAAAACGTTCCCGCAGAAAAATGCGAAAACGCCGAGCCCGCGCTGTCTGCACGCGTTCCCGCGGGAACGTCGATGACGCTCGGCGAACGCTTTCGCGCGATTCGCGGAATTCTGTTGCTTTTCGCCGTCGTTCCCGTGTTTTGGGCGCTGTTCGACCAAATGTCGACGACGTGGGTGATTCTCGGCGGGCAAATGTGCGCGACTTCGCTGGTCGGCTATCCGATCAACACGGAAACGATGCAAAACATCAATTCGCTTTTCGTGATGGCGCTCATTCCCGTGCTTTCGTTTTTCATTTATCCCGCGCTGAATCGCACGCGATTTTTCAAAACGACGCCGTTGCGGCGCATGACGCTCGGAATGTTGCTCACCGCCGCATCGTTCGTGATTTGCGCGTTGCTGCAAAATTCCGTGGACGCTTCGCTCGCCGCGGGAACGCCGACGATTTCCGTGTGGTGGATGGCGCTCCCGTATTTCGTGCTGACGCTCGGCGAAGTGCTCTTTTCCGCAACGGGGCTTGAATTCGCGTTCTCGCAGGCGCCGGCGTCGATGCGCAGCACAATCACAAGTTTGTGGAATCTGACGACGACTGCGGGCAACTTCCTCGTCGTGCTCGTCGTCGCGCTCGCGCGAGATTTTACGGCGGCGGAACGTTTTTACTTCTTCGCGGCGCTGATGGCGGCGGTCGCCGTTGTCTTCGGTATTTTTTCGCTTTTTTACAAATACAAAGACACGTTGCACAACGCGTAAGAAATTGAAATTTCCCGGCGCGGGGCGTAGAGTTTTCGGACTATGTCAGCTTTGTGCGATGAGTTGTTCAATTCGATTCTGATGGCGCGTCAGCGCGTCTACGCGGTCGCGGGTGCGACGCCGTTGGAGGAAGTCGCTGCGGATTTGCCGTTTCGGCTTTTCGTAAAACGTGAAGACCTCGGTCCGATCAAGGCGTATAAATGGCGCGGCGCTTACAATCGCATGGCGAAACTTTCGCCCGAAGAGCGTTCCCGCGGGATCGTCGCCGCGTCCGCCGGGAATCACGCGCAAGGCGTTGCGCTCGCCGCAAAATTGCTCGGTATTCACGCAAAAATTTTTATGCCGCGCTCCACGCCCGACGTGAAGCAAAACGCCGTGCGCCGCTTCGGCGGGGACGCCGTCGAAATCGTGCTTTTCGGCGATGCCTACGACGATGCGAGCCGCGCCGCGCACGAAACCGCCGAGCGGGAACGCCTCACGTTCGTGCATCCTTACGACGATATCGACACGATGGGCGGGCAGGGCACGCTCGCCGACGAATGCGTGATGTCCGGCAAAGGTCCGTTCGATGTCGCGTTTCTCCAAATCGGCGGCGGCGGAATGGCGGCGGCGTGCGCGTGTTGGTTGCGGCGGCAATATCCCGGAATCAAAATTTACGGCGTCGAAGGCACGAATCAGGCAAGCATGAAAGCGGCGTTCGACGCGGGAACGCCCGTGAACATCGGAAAGGCGGATATTTTTTGCGACGGAACCGCCGTGCGCCAAGCGGGAAAACTCACGTTCCCTCTGTGTCGCGAGCTTTTGGACGACATCGTCACCGTAACGAATGACGATGTGTGCTGGGCGATTCAAACGCTTTGGGAAACGCATCGCGCGTTGCCGGAAACGTCCGGCGCGATGGGCGTTGCCGCCGCGCTGAAACTCGCGGGAACGCTCGCCGGGAAAAAAGTGCTCACCGTCATTTCGGGCGCGAATCTCGATTTCGGAATGCTCGGCGTAATCACGCGCAACAGCCAAGTCAACGGCGCGCATCGGCGCTATCTGCGCGTGCGCATTCCGGAGCGCCCGGGCGCGTTGCTCGCCGCGCTCGATCGCGCGTTTTCCGCTTACAATCTGCTCGAATTCCAATACGGCAAAACGGATTTGAAAAACGCGTGGTTCACGCTCGGTGTCGCCGTCAGCGAAGAGCAATTCTCCGAGCTTACGGGAAGACTTGATGCGAAAAAAATCGAGTGGAGCAACGTTACGAACGATGCCGACGTGCAGTTCCGCGTCATTCCCTACGACGAAAAACTTTTGCACAATCCCGCGTTCCTGCGGCTCGATTTCTACGAACGCTCCGGCGCTCTCGCGGACTTTTTGAAAAAATACCTCGGCGAGAACGAAAACATCTGCTACTTCAACTACCTTTACACGGGCGAACGCGTCGGGCGCGCGCTCATCGGAATTGAATTTACCGACGATGCCGCGCGGGAACGCTTCCTCGCTTCGTTGCCCTCGACGGGCGACGGCTTCCGCTCTTGCGAAATCGTGAACGGCGACGCGGCAGTGCGCCTCGGCGGTAAGCCTTGATTCGCAGATTTTTTTTCTCGCGACGAAATCTTTTTTTTCAAAAAAACTACGCAAACGAAAACATGAATCCGACGGGAACACAGAGCGTGCTCGACGAAAACACTTTCCGCGCCGCCGGACGCGAACGCCGCGGGAACGATGCATTCGCCGAAAGTCGCGAATGCTCGTGGGCGGATTTCAAGGTGCTTCCGATGCCGAATCGGCGCATGGAGGAATGGCGCTTCGCTTCGCTCTCGCAGCTGAACTTCGGCGATTTTTCGTTGCCGGGAAAAGTCTCGGCGGAAACGGCGGCGGCGCTCGTCGCGCGTTCCCGCACCGTTCCCGATGCGGCGGGAACGCTCGTGTTTGCGGATGATACGCTCATCGCCGCAACGCTCGATCCCGCGCTCGCCGCACGCGGCGTTGTTTTTGCGCCGATGCGCGAGCTTTCGCCGGAAGCGCGCCGCGTAGCGAAACCGTATTTTTTCGTTTCGGGCGGCGGCATTTGCTCGGAAAAAATTTCCGCGCTTCATCGCGCCTACACGGACGGCGGCGCGTATCTGTTGCACGTTCCCGCCGGGCTGAAAATCGAAAAACCTTTCGTCGTGCATCACTGGAATTCTGCGGCGGGAACGGCGACGTTCCCGTATGCGCTCGTGCTCGCTGAAGAAAATTCTTCCGTCGTTTTTCTCAATTTTTTCCGCTCGGAAAATGAAGCTCCGGCAAAGGCTTCGCGCGAAAACGCCGCGCGTGCGCTGGCGATTTCACGTCTCGAAATTTTCGCAAAAGCCGGCGCAACCGTTTCGCGAAAATTCGTGCAGGAAACTTCCGCCGACACCGATTTTTATCAGCAGGAATGGACGCACGTGCACGAAAACGCAAGCGTGCGCGGAATCACGCTCAACCTCGGCGCACGGCGTTCCCGCACGACAACCGAGCTGCGTCTCGAAGGAAAAAATGCGCGCGCCGATCTCTTTTCGCTCTCCGTCGCCGACGGCGAACAGGAAACGGATCAGCGCACGATGCAACGCCACATTTCCTCCGACGCGACATCGAATCTGCTTTTCAAAAACGTTTTGCTCGACCGTTCCCGCACGATTTTCGGCGGCTCAATCGTTGTCGCTCCCGCGGCGCCGCGCACAAACGCCGTGCAGTCCAATCGCAATCTCATTCTCTCGCCCGATGCGGAATCGCATTCGCTTCCCGGGCTCGAAATCGAAACCGATGATGTCAGTTGCTCGCACGGCGCGACCAACGGAACGCTCGACGCCGACCAACTTTTTTATTTGCTCCAACGCGGCGTTCCCGAAGCGGAAGCGCGCGCCTTGCTCGTGCGCGGATTTTTCGAAGAAGTGCTCGGAAAAGTCGAATCGCCCGCCGTCGCGGAAACCTTGCGCGAAGCGGTTTTGAGGAAAATTAGAAATTGAAAAAAATTAGGAATGAGGAATTAGAAATTAGGAAGAAGTCTTTCTCATTTCTAATTTTCAATAAATCAACAAATTCCCCAGCCGGCGTTTTTGGGAAGAACGGCGAAAGGATCGACGACAACGGCGCAATCTTTGCGGCCGCCGAGCGCGGGAACGCAAACGCGATCGACGATCCCGCACGTGTTGCATTCGCGGCTCACGTGCGCGAACATCAGATGCTCGAGTCGCGAGTTTTCGTAATCGCGAAGAAATTCCGCTGCGGCAACGTTGGACAAATGCCCGTGCGTGCCGCGAATGCGCGCCTTGAGATCGGCGGGGCGCTCGGAGGCGGCGAGCATTTTTTCGTCGTAGTTTGCTTCGAGCACGAGCGCGTTCGCATCGGCGACGGCGCGGCGCACGGGATTCGTGATTTTTCCGCAATCGGTAACCCACGCGAGTTTTTCGGTCGTTCCCGCGGAATCGCCGCAGGAAAAAACGAAGCCGACGGGATCGTTCGTGTCGTGCGGAATCGGGAACGTCGTCACGCGCAAATCGCGGTATTCAAAAGTCGTTCCCGTCTGGAAAAATTGCCACGCGAAACTGCGTGAAAATTTGCGTTCGACGCCGCCGGCGGTGAGCCGGTTTGCGAAAAAACTCAGATGTTCTTCGTTCCCGAGCGCGCGCATTCCCGCGCAGTGGTCGGTGTGTTCGTGCGTGAGAAAAACGGCGTCGATGTCGCGCAACGAAAGCCCGAGCACGGCGAGATTTTCTTTGATTTTCTTTCCCGTGAATCCTGCGTCGATGAGCAGCGTGCAATTCGGCGAGCGCAACACGGCGCAGTTGCCGGAAGAGCTGCTGCCGAGAATTTGAAACGAAAGTTTCTTCATTTGCGGCGCGCTTTCGATTTTTTCTCCGAGAAATTTTCGCGAAGCGAAGCGGCGGAAATCGCACAAACGCAGTCCGAGCCGTCTTCCGTATCAAGCCACGAAATTTCGAGCTGCGGGAACGCTTCCGCGAGTGCGTTTTGCAAGCCGCCGACCTCGATGAGCAACACGCCGTTGCGCTTGAGTTTTTTCGCCGCCTGCGGGAGCAAACGCCGAATGACGTCGAGCCCGTCCGCACCGGAAAAAAGCGCGCCGTCCGGCTCGCGACGAAATTCTTCCGGCAACGTTTCGCGCAATTCTTCCGGCTCGTAAGGAGGATTGGAAACGATGACATCGTAGCAACCGTCCTCCGCGGGAACGTCGGCGAGAACATCGCTTTCCCAAAGAGAAATGCGGTCGGCGAGCCCGTAGTCTTCGACATTTTTTCGCGCGACGTCGAGCGCATCGGCGGAAATATCGCAAGCGTCGACATGCGCGTTCGGGAACGCTTCCGCGAGCAACACGGCGAGCGAGCCTCCTCCCGTGCACACATCGGCAACGCGATCGACTTCCGCCGCGTCCATGCCGGGAATCCACGGAAGAATTTTTTCGGGAATGATTTCGACAAAATACGAGCGCGGCACAATCACGCGTTCGTCCACGTAAAAACGAAAATCGCCGAGCCACGCTTCGCGCGTGATATACGCAGCGGGAACGCGATCGACGGCGCGGCGGCGCAAAACGCGCTTCACGTCTTCGATTTCGGGAGCGGTCAACCGCGCATCAAAAAATGTTTCGACGCCGCCGTCGGTCGGCAACCCGAGCGTGTGGCAGAGCAGATAAACCGCTTCGTCGTAGGCGGAACTCATGCCTTGCCCGAAGAAAAGATTCTTCCGAGTAAAAAGCGAAACGGCGAAGCGCGTCCAATCGCGCAACGTCGTCAACGGTTCCGTTCCCGCGAAAATATCGTCGGGCTGCTTATCTTTTTTCATCAGCGAGAAAATAATCCGAATTGAAGAAAAAAGAAATATTTAAGATTTTCGCGTTCCCGCGAAAAAGTTGATTCCCGCTTTGCGGGAGAGAAGTTTCCTTCAAAAAAACAAGCTGACGAATGCGGGCGCAATAGGCATTCTTACTCGTGCTACGTTCATTTTAATTTCGCGCGGAAACGGGGAGTGCGCACGGCGCAAATGCCTTTCGCTATGCACCGCAAACGCATACAACCCACCAAAAGGCGCGCGTTTGAAATCGCCGTCTTAGTTTTGAACGCAATCGCAAGCGTGCTTGCGATTCTTGAAAAACTATGCCGCTGGCGGCTTTGATGCGCGACTCTGCATGCCGAACAGTAACCCTGCGCGGCATGCAGTTTTCCGCGTTTTTTTTTGCGAAAAAAAAACGGCGGGAAGCGTGAGGCTTCCCGCCGCCGCCGCTTTCGGGCTATGCACCGCAAGCGCGACCCGAAAGAGACCTTTTGAAAACTTTCAACGTGGCAATCGTCCTCTAACCCTTTCGAAAAATCAACAAAAAAAGCGTTCCCGCGGAGATGTGCGGGAACGCTTTTTTCGTTTCGCGAATGCGAAAAAATTACGCTTCGCGGGAAACTTCCTTGACCTTCGTCGCGCTCTTGCCGAGGCGATTGCGGAGGTAGTGGAGGCGCGCTTTCATCGGAACGGACTTGCGTTCGATTTCGATTTTGACGACGTTCGGGCTGTTCACCGGGAACACGCGCTCGACGCCTTCGCCGTAGGAGATGCGGCGCACCGTGAATGCTTCCTGAATTCCGGAGCCTTTGTGGCTGATAACGATTCCGGAGAAGATCTGGATACGTTCCTTGTCGCCTTCGCGCACTTTCGTGTGAACGCGGACACCGTCTCCGACGCGGAATTCCGCGCGGTCGGTTTTAAGCTGGGCTTGTGTAAGCGAATTGAGTAACTGCTGGCTCATGACTTATTGTTTTCTTTTGAAATGAATAATTCCGGTCTTCGTGCCTTCGTTTTTGCGATTTGTTGTTCCCGCCGCCACCGCTGTATTTCAGCGTGATTCCCCGAGAGGAGAACCGGCGGCACGGGCATCTCGCGAAAGACTTCCGGGCGCGTAAATTGCGGAAAGGACAACAGACTGTCATTAAAACTGTCGCTCGTCAAGGAGTTTTCTTCGCCGAGCACGCCGGGGATTTGCCGAGCGATGCAATCCGTGAGCACCGCCGCCGCAATCGTGCCGTTGGTGAGCACGTAATCGCCGATGGAAATTTCTCGCGTGACGAGCGCATCGCGGATGCGTTGGTCGATGCCTTCGTAGTGTCCGCTGAGCAGAATGAGGCGTTTTTCGACGGAAAGTTCCCGCGCGATATCGTTGGTGAGCGGCTCGCCGTCCGGGCAAAGGTAAATAACGGGTGTTCCCGCGTCTTCTGCGGCGTTCCCGCGCACGCTTTCGATTGCGTCAAACACGGGTTGCGGCGACATCAGCATTCCCGCGCCGCCGCCGAACGGGCGATCGTCTACGCGTTTGTGTTTATCTTTTGACCAATCGCGAATGTTGTGCAGGCGAATATCGAGAATTCCCTTTTTTACGGCGCGCCCCAAAATGCTCTCGGAGAAAAATCCCGAGACCATTTCCGGAAACAGCGTGAGAATATCGATTTGCATTTCGTGGCGGAGTTTTTTTTCGCAAAAAAACGGCGCACCCGTTCGCGGGAACGCCGTTTCGGAAAATTTCTCGCGGGAACGCGGAAGTTATGCCGCGGCAGGAGCTTCGACGGCTTCCTTGCGGGCGCGCTTGATGAGCGAGCGAGCCGTGTCGGACGGCTGGGCGCCTTTCGAAATCCAGTAATCCGCGCGAGCGAGGTCGAGCGTCAGTCCGACGGCTTTTCCTTTCGGAGAAGGATTGTAGGCGCCGAGGATTTCGACGAAGCGGCCGTCGCGGCGTGCCGTGTTTTCGCAAACGGCGATACGGTAAATCGGCGCGTGAGTTGATCCGTGGCGTTGCAGTCTGATACGAAGCATTGTGTGTGTCTGTCTTTGTTGAAATTGAAAATGGAAGCGGCAATTAAGAGTCGTTCCCGCAACACTGTCAAGCGTTAACTGCGCGGTGCCTCAACAAAAACGACACCGAACGCGGATGGCGTTCCCGCGCGCTCTACGCTTTTTCTCACTTTCGGCAAAATTGAATTGTCGGCGCGGGAAATTTTCTGTTTTATGTTACGCACGTTCCCGGAGGATTTCCTCCCCGGAATCGGGAACGCAGATTCATTTTTCCCCGTTTTTATTTTTCAGAAATGCTTAAAAATTCCCGTTCGTATGCATTGGCGGCAGCGGTAATCGCGGCTGTGTTCATCGCGCTTTCTCCGGCGGCATCGCATTCGGCGTTTGCGCAAGCCGCTCCCGCCGCGCAGAAATCGCCGTTCGTCGTCGAGGCGGAGAAAGCTTACGCGCTCGCCAACGAAAAAAAATATCCGGAGGCGATAGCGGCGTTCACCAAGCTGAAAAACGGCAAATACCGGGACATGCTCATTTCCAACGGCTCGGTTTCGCTGATCGATTACCAGATTGCGGCGTGTTTGATTGCGCAGAAAAAATGGTCGGAAGCCGAACGCGAGCTGACGGATTTTTTGAAAAAATATCCGAAAGACGCGCAGATTATCGACGTGCGGCTCGCGCTCGTCAGCTGTTATTCGCAGTTGGAAAAATGGGACGATGCGCGGAAGACGGTGGACGATGTCATCGACTATTTGCGGAAAAATCCGAATCAGGCGTTGTTCATCAAGGCGACGATTTCGCGCGCAGAACTTTTGGAAAAGGAAGGCGCGTCGAAAGATAAGGCGGGAACGCCGCCGCCCGAAGGCGTTGAAAGCAACGAAAAATTTGCGCTCACCGTTGCCGCGCAGAATTTGCAATCGCTCACGAACAACGGAATTTGGATTCCGGAAATGATTGCGGCGCGGCAAAAGCTCGTCAGCATTTATTTCAAGCTCGGGCGCAAAAAAGAAGCGTCCGCGCTCAAAGCGAAAATCGAAGCGTATCTTTCCGGGAAGGGCGGAGAGCTCGATCCCGCGAGCCAGATTCGCGCGAACATGCAAAATCTCGAAGTCGGGGACGAATATTTCGGACAGGCGCAGGAAATCGATCCCGAATCGGCGGACGAAGCGGAGCTTGCGCGGCGCACGGAGCTTTTCCGTCAGGCGCTTCAAGTTTATCAGGGCGTGATGCGCAAGAGCGCGTTGGTCAAGTGCTTCGGTCCCGCGCTCGAATCCGCGAAAGCAAACGTCGAGGCCGCCAAGAAAAAAGGCGGCGAATCGCCGAGCGAATCCGATCAGAAAAAAATCGACACGGCGGAAGAAAAACTTTCCGAGCTCGAGGGCTACAAGGAAGCGTTTGACGAAAACAAGGATTTCGACGCGCTGATTTCGTTCCGTATCGGAGCGTGTCTGCTCTCGCTCAATCGTTCGTGGGAAGCGTTTGTCGCGTTCGGCGATATTTTGCAGAATCACAAGGATTTCGATCTGCTCAGCACGGCAACGTATTATTACATTCTCACGCTTCGCGCGATGGGGCGCGATGACGAGGCGCAAAAAGGTTGCAAGGAATTCATCGATAAATTCAAGGACAACAAGGAAAAGAGCGACGAGCTCGGACGCGTCGCGCTTTTGCTCGGGCAAATTTCTTTCGACAAGGGCGACTACAAGGACGCGATCGCGCAGCTTCGTTGGGTGAAAGAACACGTCGGCAAACTTCCGACGGATGTCGAGTGCCAGATCGATTGGTTTGTCATTTCCGCGAATTTCGCGCGTTGCCCGTGGGGCATTCTCACCGAGGACGAAAAAGTCTACATCAAGGGAATGGGCAAAACCGGCTACAAGCCGAAACTTTCCGCCGCTTCGCAGGAAACGCTCGCGCTCATCGACGATTTTGTCAAAAAATACAAAGGCAATCCCGACTTCAAACCCGTCGTCGAGGAAATGGTGTATCGCCGCGCGTTGCTTTTCTTCTATTCGACGATGCTTCCGGAAACGAAGGAAGCGTTTGACCGCTACACCGAAGAGTTCCCGAACGGGAACTATATTCCCGATGCGAAGTATCGTCTCGCCGTCGTGCAAAACGGTTTGCGTCCGCCGCAGACGCAGGACGTCGTCCGGCGTTGCACGGATTGGATTCGCGATTATTTCAAGGTGGACGAAAAGACGATGCTCGACACGCACGCGATCCCGCAGTTGCGCGATGACGTGCCGATGGCGCTCGTGGGTTCCGTTGAATACCAACTCCCCGAAGTTTACACGCTTCTCGCCGATGCGAACAAAAGCCTCGCCG
>CAVEBA010000042.1:0-12346 GCA_963613695.1 Sphaerochaetaceae bacterium | reverse complement strand
CGCGCACGTTTGGCGATTCCCGAACGAAACTTGCGGGAACGCCGAATTGCGCGGCGAATCCGTTCCCGCCGCGGGAACGCAACGCAGGGAAATTTCCGCGCTGAAAGCGTGGCTTCCGTATGTGGCGATTGCCGCGAGCCTCGTGTTGACACGGCTTGAATTTTTGCCGTTTCGCGGGTGGCTGTCGTCGTTCGGGCGCATCGTCGCCGAGCAAGGTTTTTTCCCGGGAAAATTTGATTGGGCGTTTTTCAACAATCCGGGCGTGTTCCCGTTTTTCCCGATAGCGATTATTTCCGGGCTGTGTTTCGGGTTGAAAATGAAAGAAATTTTCGACGTCGGACGCGCTTCGGGAAAACAAATCGGATCGGCGGCGATCGCGATTGCCGCGAGCGTTGCGATGGTGCAGGTGATGACGTTTTCCGGGAACGGCGCGAGCGAGCTTCCGGGAATGCTGACGGCGGTCGCCGATGCCGCGGCGGGACTTGCGGGCGGCGCGTTCCCGATAATTTCGCCGATGCTGGGCGCGCTCGGTGCGTTTTTCTCCGGCTCGTGCACGGTGTCGAGCATTCTTTTTGTTTCGATTCAATTCGATACGGCGGAATTGCTTTCGCTCCCGCAGGAAACGATTGTCGCGTTGCAGTTGGTCGGCGGCGGCATCGGGAGCATGGTTCGCATCAGCGGCGTAATTGCGGCGTGCGCGACGGTGAACGCCGGCGGCAAGGAAGGGCGCATCATGGCGTTGTGTTGCGTGCCCATCGCCGTGCTGATCGCGCTTTCGCTAATCGCCGCAAAAGTTTTGTATCTTTGAATGGTGTAGGGTGGAAAGTTTAAAGCTTAATGCTTAAAGCTTAAAGACTTCTTCCTAATTCCTCCCGCTTTTTATTGACGAAAACAGGAAATATGCACAGAATGCGGAAATGATTAAGAGTTTCGGCGATAAGGAAACCGAAAAAATCTGGAAATGCAGACGCTCGCGCCTGTTGCCCGGAGAAATTCAGGAACGCGCGCGGCGGAAACTGCAACGGATTGACGCGGCGACAAGCCTCGACGATTTGCGCCTGTTTCTTTCCGACGGGCTTCACCGGCTTTCCGGCGACATGAAAGGACTATGGGCAATTCGCGTGAACGCGCAATGGAGAATCATTTTCCGATGGACGAAGGACAAAAACGCGGAAATCGTTTCAATAACGGACTATCATTGAAAGGAAAAATAATGAAGACTCAGAAAATCCGCCCGGCGCATCCGGGCGAACACTTGAAGGAACTCCTCGATGACTGGGGTGTTTCGCAGTATCGGCTTGCAAAGGCAACGGGGATTCCGCACTCGCGCATCACATCGCTTGTCCACGGGCGGCAAGGCTTCACGGCGGCAACGGCATCGCGCATCGCGCGCGCGTTCGGAATGGATCCGCGCTTCTGGCTTAATTTGCAACAGCGCTACGACTTGGACGCATTCGAGGCAGAATGCGGCGAGGAACTCGCGGAAATCTCAGCGTTTCCAAAGGTGTATGGTGGAGGGTGTAAGGTGGCAAAAAAGTCGAGGCGTTGAAAAGGTTGAGGAGTTTAGGAGTGGCGTGCGGATTTTTGCCTGCGGCAAAAATGAAGTGTGTTCCGTCCGCGAAGCGGGCGAACCGGCGCTAACCGTGGGGCGAGCGCGGGAACGCGCGAGTCCTACGGATAAAGCATGAAGAAACCGCGTCTCCGGAGGAGGCGAACTTCCCGAGAACGTCCGAGCTTGCGGGCGGTTCGCCTCCTTCGGAGACGATTTTTGTTTTATCGCGTTCCCGCAGGACGCGATGCTTCGCATCGTCGCCCCGCGGTTAACATATATTCGCCCGCTTCGCGGACGGAAAAAGCGCCAACGGCGCGATAAGCAACAGCATAGGGCAAGCGAAGACCCCACACTACACCTTACACTCTACACCCTCCACACTCCACCTTTCCCAATTCCTCCGAAAATGTTGAAATGTGCGGCGGATGCGCCTATGATGACGCGCAAGAATTATTTTTTCTGCAAAAATCGTGAACAGTGCCGTTATCGCCGACCGTTCCCGCCTCGCTTCGATGTTTGAAGCGGGGTGGAGTTTTCTGTGTCGCATGGACAAGCTCACGCCGCTGATTATTTTGGCGCTTTCGGCGTTGGGCGTGGCGGGGATTTTTGCTTCGGGCAGCTACGATGCGAGCGACGAATGGCGCAAGCAAATCATCTATGTCGCGATCGGTTTTCTCGCGTATTTAGGCGTTTCCGCGGTGGATTTTCGTTTTTATCGGCGCAACGCGAATCGCATTTATTTGGCGGGCGTGGCGTTGCTCGTTCCCGTGGCGATTTTCGGATTTTTCAAAATCGGCGGCGTGCAGCTCATTCATTCGGTGAACGGCGCGTATCGCTGGTATTTCCTCGGTTCGACGAGTATCCAGCCGTCGGAGTTTGCGAAAGTTTCGACGTTGATTTTTCTCGCGGCGTTGCTTTCCGTGAAACCGTTAGGCGCGTTTCGTGAATCGTTCCCGACGTTTTGGCGCGCGGCGGCGGGAGCGTTTCTTCCGTTTGCGTTGGTGTTCGTGGAACCGGACTTGGGGTCGAGTCTCGTCTACGTTCCCGTGCTGTTTGCGTTGCTTTTTGCGGCGAATCTGACGTGGCGATTTTTTGCGATCGTCGGCATCGCGGGCGCGTTGCTTTTCTCGGTGGTCGCGGTTGATTTGTATTTTTACCGTTCCCGCGTGGTCGATTACATTTCCGCTCGCGTGGAGGAAACGGGACGCGTTCCGCAAAATCCGGCGGCGGAAATTCGTTCCCGCGAAAATCGCGAAACGTGGGGCTACGAGAAAGATTCGTATTTCTTTTTGCTGAAAGATTATCAGCGGGAACGCCTGCTGTCGTTCGTCGATCCGCAAACGATTGATCCGAACGGCGTCGGCTCGAGCTGGAACGTGCGTCAGTCGCTGATTTCCGTCGGCAAGGGCGGGCTGACGGGCGAGGGCTTCAACAAAGGCACGCAGGCGAAACTCGGTTATCTTCCCGAGCTTGCGGCGCACAATGATTTTCTTTTCTCCGTGCTCGCGGAGGAATACGGCTTCGCGGGATGCGCGGCGTTGGTGTTCGCTTACGGAGCGTTGATGCTTCGGACGATTATCATCGGTTTGCGTTCCCGCGACACATTCGGAATTCTTTTGACGATCGGCGTTTCGGTCATGGTTTGCGTTCATTTGCTGATCAACATCGGCATGAACATCGGTATGATGCCCGTGACCGGATTGTCGCTCCCGTTCCTCAGTTATGGGGGCTCCTTTGTGTTGAGCTGTTTTATCGTGTTCGGACTGGTGCAGAGCGTGCACTGCCATACGGAAATTTCCGAGGCGGACGATGCTTTTGAAAATCCGGGCGAACCGAAAACGGCGTCTTCGCGAAGGTCGCTTCCCGCGTAAGACAACACTCAAAAAAATAAAAAAATGCCAGACATTCCAGACACAGACGATTTACCGCACGACGAAAATGAGGCTCTGCGCCACCCGCCCAAACCGCACGAGGTTGCGCCGATTCCCACCGCCGAACTCAACGAAGGCGCGCGTCAGCGTGCAAAAAAACTTCCCATTCTTCAACGCATCGTGAAACATTTTTCCAAAGATCGCGATCGGTTCCGCGAACTGATCATCAACTCGGAGCCGCTCGAAAAACGCGCGGCGCTGCTTACGGACGGCGTGCTCGAAAAATACGAGCTCGAACGCGTCGGCGAACAACGCATGGTCGGCGCCATTTTCAAAGGACGCATTCAGAATCTTGAAAAAGGGCTGAAAGCGGCGTTCGTCGATATCGGTCAGCAGAAAAACGCGTTTTTGCATTACTGGGATATGCTTCCCGCGGCGAACGATTCGTCCGTCGAATTTATTCGCGACAACGAAAGCGCCGAACAAAAATCCAAGCGGGAACGCTACAAAATCACGGACATTCCCGAGCTGTTCCCAATCGGGAGCGAAATCGTCATTCAAGTGACGAAAGATCAGATCGGCACGAAAGGTCCGCGCACGACGACGAACATCGCCATTCCCGGGCGCTTCATCGTGCTCATGCCGTTTTCCGGACAGTGCGGCGTTTCCCGCAAAATCGAAAATTCCGCCGAGCGCGATCGTTTGAAAAAACTTTTGCGTCGGCTGACGATCCCGCAGGGCATGGGCGTCATTATTCGCACGGCGGGCGAGGGCAAAAAACTTCGCTACTTCGTGCGCGACTTGCACATGCTGTTGCGCCGTTGGGCGGAAATCTGCAACACGATCAATTCCACGGCGAAGCCTTGCATGCTTTATCAGGAACCGGATTTGATCGAGCGCACCGTGCGCGATTTTCTCACCGAAGACATCGATCGCATTCTCGTCGATTCCGAGGAAGATTATCAGGCAATCATTTCGGCAGTCGGAGAAATTTCGCCGCGTTCCCGCAGCAAAGTCGTTCGCTACAAGGACAACATTCCGATTTTTGAGCGTTTCAATATCGAGCGCCAAATCGAGCAAACCTACATGCGCCGCGTGCCGCTCCCGTCCGGCGGCGAAATCGTCATCGACGAAACAGAAGCGCTCACCGCGATCGACGTCAACACGAGCGGGCACAAAGGCAAGGGCGATGCGAAAGATTTCGTCGTGCAGGCAAATATCGAGGCGGTGAAAGAATCCGCGCGCCAGATTCGTCTGCGCAATCTCGGCGGGCTCATCATCATCGATACCGTGGACATGAAAAATCCCAAGGATCGCAAGGCAGTCTTCAATGCCTTGCGCGATGCGATGAGCATGGATCGCGCGAAGCATCAGATTCTTCCGATTTCGCAACTCGGCATTTTGCAAATGACGCGTCAGCGCCAGCAGGAAAGCAACACGACTTCGCTCTACATGGGTTGCCCGTATTGTCAGGGGCGCGGGATCGTCAAAAATCCCCGCACGATGAGCGTCGAGATTCAGCGTCGCCTCATCAGCGTCATTCGCCGCATGCGCGGGCTTCAGACAAACGTCGGACGCGAGCTTTCGTTCCGCATTTTCCTGCACCCGCTGAATCTGGAACGCTTGCGGGCGGACGATCGCGATGCCATCGCGGACATCGAGAAAGCATACAACGTAAGTCTTTCTTTCCGCGCCGATCCGTCTTTCCATGTGGAAAACTTCAAAATTTTGAACATGGAAACGGGAGAGGAAATGCGGTAAGCGTTCCCATCGCAATGTGTGCCAATTTTTTTGAAAAAAATGCTTGCATTGCGACGGACGATGATGCAACATCCCCTTCACAGTACCAGCGATACCTATAACGGATTAACAATAACGACAAAGGAACAATCAAGACCATGAAGACTGTACTTAACGCTCTCGCAATTTCATTCGCGCTTGCCGGAACGGCGTCTGCGGCTTCGCCGCTCATTCCGCTTCCCGCCATCAGTGAAGAGGCGGGTATCCGCGCGCTTTTGAATGCATCGGTCGCTTACAACGACAACATCTATCTGCAGGACAAACACGAAAAGGCGGATACGATCATCACGCTCTCCCCGGGCGCCGAATTCAGCTCCGGCGAAACCGGTCGCAGCAAGATGACGCTTCGCTTCATCGAGAACATTTTGTTCTACATGGACGAGACGGATAACAACCGCGCGCTCGAAAACGTGGACTTCACGTTCTCGCACGGCGAAGAGGGTGACAAGCTCCGTTGCTCCGTTGCCGCCGGCTTCCACCACAATCAGTCGAGCTCTTCCCGCGAATCGCAGGGGCGCATGACGCGCTCCTACAACTACTACGGGAACGCCATCGCGTCTTACAAAGTGGGCGAAAAAACTTCCGTGCGCTCCGGCTTCAAGTGGAACGGCACGACGTATGACAATTCCGAAGCGCGCAGGAACTACAACGATCGCCAGCAATACGCGATCCCGCTGTATCTCTACTACGCGGTGACGGAAAAGCTCAATGTCGGTCTCTCCGGCGAATACCGCTACGTCGATTTGGCGTCGAGCGGGAACAACCGCAAGTACGGCACGAAGCCCGGTATCGAGCAGGTTTGGTTCTTCGGTCTTTCCGCCGAAGGTCACGCGTGGGAAAAACTTTCCTTGAACGCTCGTGTCGGTTACACCCATTCCGATTATTCCCGCCGCACCATTGACAGTGCCGACGGCAAAGGTTCGCTCGGTGCGTCGATTTCGGCAAACTGGCGCGCGACCGAAAAACTCGTTACGGCGTTGACGGTCGATCGTGACTTCGATGTCGGCGGAGCGGGTGAAAGCATCCTCTCCACGGGCGTGTCTCTGAGCGGCGATTACAAGATCGACGATTTTTGGTCCGCGAATGCGAGCATCAGCTATCGCTACGACGATTATCAGAAACAAGACCGCGACGACGATCTTTACACGTTCCGTATCGGCGGTGCTTATGCGTTCAACGAATACGCGAGCGCTTTTGCTCACTACACGTTCTCGCTCGACGATTCTACCGGGCGTGATAGCGGGCAGGATTACAAGAACAACATCGTGACGGTCGGCGTCTCTTTCCGCTACTAAGCGGAAAGAGAGCCCGTTTTTCATAAGGTCGGGAATAAAATCAATAGATTCAATTTGAAATGAGTTCAAATTTTGCGATTCGGGCCGCGGGTTTTATTGCGGCTCTTTTCTTTTGCCTCGGTTTTTCGGGGTGCAACACGACTTCCGGCGCGGGAACGTATCCGCAGCCGGTCGGCAGAGGCGAGTCGCTGAACAGTCAGGACTATCGTGTTCGCCCGTTGGACACGTTGCGTTTTGAAATGTATGCCGAGCCGGACAATCGCGGCGAATACCGCGTTTCCAAAGAGGGCAACATCACGTTGAATTTTATCGGGCAAATTTCCGTCGAGGGCAAAACGCTCGCGGAGCTGAAAGCTTATATCGAAAAACGCTATCGCGATGACGGCTACTACACGAACCCGCAGGTTACGCTAACCATTGTCGCCTACGCGGAACGCCGAATTTACGTGAGCGGCTACGTCGCGAGTCCCGGTCCCGTGCTCATTCCGATCGAAGAAGAGCTGACGCTTGCGAAAGCGATCGACGCCGCTCGCGGAGTGCTCCCGCGCGCCTCGCGCACCGGCGTGAAAGTTACGCGCACGAAAGACGGCGTCATTCGCAACTGGGACGTTGATTTGAAGCGCATTCAAGAAGGGCTCGATCCGGATTTCCCGCTCGAAGAGGGCGATCGCATTTTCGTTCCCGACAGCGCAATTTGAGGACGCGCGGGAACGGCGTTTTTTCTAACCAAAAATATTTTTTCAGATGGCAATTTCCGAAAACAACGAAAATCCGCCGCCGCAACAACCGCAGGGCGCGGACGCAAATCCTCCTCCGCCGACAGGTCCCGGCTACGGCCCGGGCTATGGACCCGGATATGGCTACGGCTACGGATACGGTTACGGCTACGGCGGCGGTCTCGGCGATGCATCGAGCCTTTCCGAAGTGATGCAGTCGCGCACGATTGCGGACTGGATCGCGATGTTCCGGGAACGCATTTGGTATTTGATTCTTTCCGTGTTCGTCGTCGTCACGGGAGCGCTCATTTACACGTATAACGTCGTTCCCGAATACACGGCATCCGCGCGTCTCCGCGTGTTGAAAAACGCGATTCAAGCGGCGCCGGGAAGCGCGGCGAGCACCTCGACGCTCGACACGATTTCCGGGCAGGAAGATTTTCAGACGCAGCTCGAAATCATGCGCTCGGGAACGATCGTCAAGCGCGTTCAGTCGCGTCTGACTTCTGCGGAGTTGACCGAGGTCGTTAAGCCTTATCAAGGCGGGAACGTGTTCACGGGACCGATGACGCCGACGGAAGTCATTGCCGCGCACCGCGAAGTTGTCCCGCAGAAAGCGACGTTTATCGCCTACGTCAACTACACGCACCGCCGTCCGGAAGTTGCCGAAAAACTCGCCAATTATTTCGCGGAAGAAATTCAGAAATACAATTCCGAAGACCGCGCAAACCTTACCAGTCCCGTTATCGAAACGACGCGTGTGCAAATCGAGCAGATGGAACACACGCTCATGCAGCAGCGGGAAGAGCGCAATCGCCTCGTCAAGGAAGAAGGTTTGCTGACGTCCGACATGGGCACGGCGAATTCCGAGCTCGCGAACGTCATTTCCGTGCGCGATGCCGAGCGCAAAAATTACGAAGACCAACTCGCGATTCGCAACGAAATCCAAAAGGCGAAAGCCGCCGGGCAGTCGTTGCTTTCTCAGCCGGCGATCACGAGCAACGCGCTCGTCGCCACCTTGCTCCCGCGCGTTGCCGACTTGCGCATTTCCATCACCGGGCTTCTTGAAAAATACGGGAAAAATCACCCGACGCTGATTGCGCAGACGCAGCAGCTCGAACAGGCGGAAGCGGAGCTCGCGGAAGCCGTGAAAAAAGCGGAATCCGAGTTCGAAACAAGCTTCATCAATTCCAAGCGCCGCTACGAATCCGCGCAGCATCGCGCCGAGGAAAAAGAAGCACAACTCGTGCGCTTGCGCGATGCAATCTCGCAGCTCGCCGCGCTCGACAAGCAAATTTCGCTCAACGAAGAACTTCTCCAACGGCTGAAATTCAATTTGGAAGACTTGAAGATGCGCCTCGTCGGTTCGGTTTCTTCCATCGTCAGCATTCTCGATCCCGCGGTCGTTCCCGTGCGCGCGTCCAACAAAAACTTCGCGCTCAACTCGATTTTCGGCGTGGTCGCGGGTATCGCCGTCGGCGCGGGCATCATCGTTTTGCTTTCGTTCTTTGATGATCGCATCAAGTCTTCCCGCGACGTTGAATCGTTCCTCGGCATTCCGCTGTTGGGCACCGTGGCGCGGCTCAGCCATGTGCGTTCGCCGATCGACAAGGCGTGCGTCGTTGTCAACGGCAAGGATCGCGGTGCTACGGAAGCGTTTCGCATGATTTATTCCGCGTTGAAAATCGGCGAAAACTCCAAGAACGCGCAGGTGCTGCTCGTTACGTCCACGACGCCGTCCGAAGGTAAAACTTTCGTTTCCACCAACCTCGCGCTCGCGTATGCGATGCACGGCGAACGCGTGCTCGTGCTCGACGCGGACTTGCGTTTGCCGAACGTCGGCAGCTCGCTCGGGTTGTCCGGAGACAAGCGCGGACTCGTGCACTACATCGAGGGCAAAATCACTCTCGACGAAGCGATTATCCGCGACGTGCGCCCCAATTTCGACGTGCTCCAAGTCGGCGCTTACTGCAAGAATCCGACGCAGGTCATCAACGGCGAAAAATTCCGCGAGATGATCGAAGAGCTCAAGACGCGCTACTCGCGCATCATCATCGATACGCCGCCGATCGGTGCCGTGTCCGACGTGCTGAACCTGCTCCCGCTGTGCGACGGCGTCGTCTACACGGTGCGTTTCAATACGGTGCGTCGCTCGATGGTGCGCGACAACCTGCGGCGCATTCAGGAATCGAAAGTTCCGATTTTCGGCGCGGTGATGAATCAGATGCGTCGGGAAACGGCGCGCTACTACGTCAGCTCCGGGCAATACGGCGCTTACTCCAAGTATTATCACTCGGCGCAGGCGCAGGAAGTCGAAGTCAAACAGAACGGCTGAAAACTTTCCGTTCCCGAAAAAACGCGCGGCATCGTTCCCGCGCGTTTTTTTTTGAAAAATTCCGTTCCCGATGAAAAACGTTTTCGCGCTTCTTTTTTGCTTCGCGGCGTTCGCAAATCTTTTCGGCGGCGCGTTCCCGTCCGCCGACGAAAACGCAAGCGCGCGTCTCGCAATCGAGGCGCGGGAACGCGCGCCGTGGACGATGCCCGACGAAATTTTCCGCAACTACGTTTTGCCGGACACTTCCGTCGGCGAAGCGCGCGACGATTGGCGCCCGCTTTTTCGTGAAAAATTTTTGCCGCTCGTGCGCGAATGCACGACGCCGACCGCCGCCGCGGAAACGCTCAATCGCGAAATCTGGAAAATTCTCGGCGTGCGCTACAGCCCGGAACGCGACCGCCCGGATCAGTCGCCGTTTCACTCGATGCGCATCGGCAAGGCGTCGTGCTCCGGATTGTCGATTTTGCTCATCGACGCTTGTCGCGCCGTCGGCGTTCCCGCGCGCTTCGTCGGTTGTCGCTGGAAAAATAAGCCCGGAAATCATTCGTGGGTCGAAATTTGGGACGCGGGGCAGTGGCACCATCTCGGCGCCGGCGACGGCGGGAACGTCGATTCCTCGTGGTTCGATGCCGATGCCGCAGCGGCGACGCCCGACGATCCGCGCTTCGCAATTTATGCCGCTTGCGCCGAGCCGACCGGTCTTTCGTTCCCGCTCGCGTGGATTCCCGACGGCGAAGATTCCGGCGTTCCCGCGCTCAACGTTACGGCGCGTTATCTGCGGTTCGCCGAAAAAATTCCCGCGGGAACGGTGCGCATCGGTTTTTCTCTGCGTTCCCGCGACGGCGCTCGCATCGCGCGCGAAATCCTTGTGTTCGACGCGGAAACACGGCGCGAAATCGCTCGCGGAAAAACAAAAGACGAACGCTTCGATCTCAACGATCATCTCGCGTTCCCGTTGCGCCCGGGAACGAAAATTTTCGTCGCGTTCGCGTCCGAACCTTCCCGCATCCTCGCGAAAATCGACGTTCCCGCGGCGGAGACGATTTTTGCGCTTGCGGAAAATTGAGAAAGTCGATTTGATTCCCGCTCTTTCACGCGAAACGCCGTTCGCCGGAACGCATTTCGCTTTTTCATCAAAAAAAATCAAAGTCAAAAAAGTTATATCCAATGTCTCACGCACTTCCGGCGGCGACGAGATACGGAGCCAAAAAATTATGAACATCACCGTCAAAGCTCTCCTTGATGCAGGCGTCCACTTCGGGCACCAGACACGCCGTTGGAACCCGAAGTCCCGCGAATTCGTCTTCAAGCACCAGAACGGAATTTCCATCATCGACCTCGAAAAAACTTTCGAGTGCCTCGAGAAAGCGACGAAATTCGTCGAAGACACCGTCGCTTCCGGCAAAGACGTGCTTTTCGTCGCGACGAAGCGCCAAGCGCAGGAGATTATGCGTGATGCCGCAAAAGCGTGCAACATGCCCTACGCGGTCAATCGCTGGATGGGCGGCTGCCTGACCAATTTTGAAACGGTCAAGGGCTCGCTCGAAAAATACCGCAAATACCTCCGCATGGAAGCGGACGGCTCGCTCGACAAAATGCACAAAAAAGAAGCCGCCGTCATCAAACGCCAGATGACCCGCATGGCTCGCGGTTTCGAAGGTTTGCTCGATTTTTACAAACTTCCGGGCGCCGTGTTCGTCGTCGATATTCTCAACGAAGAAATCGCCGTCAACGAAGCAAAACGCCTCAACATTCCTTGCATCGGTCTCGTGGATACAAATTCCGACCCGACGCAGGTCGCGTTCCCGATTCCGGGCAACGACGATGCGGTGCGCTCCGTTCGTCTCATCGTTTCCGTCATTTCCGATGCGATTCAGGCAGGGCTCGCCCGCCGCGAAGCTGAAGCTTCCGCGCGCCGCGCCGCCGCTCCCGCCGCAAAGCAGGAAATCGGCGTCGCCGAATCCGTCGAACCCGAAGTTACGCTTTCTCCCGATTTGCTGAAAGACAGCCAGCTCGCCGACGCCAAGAAGCCGGCGCGCCGCACGGGAACGCGCAAACCGCGCGCGCCGAAAGCGAAAGCCGAATAATTCGTTAATTCAAAAATAAGAAAGCACTTATCACCATGGCAGCAATCACTGCACAAATCGTCAACGAACTCCGCACGCGCACGGGCGCCGGTCTCATGGACTGCAAAAAAGCCCTCGTCGAAACGAACGGAGATATGGACGCCGCCGCCGAAATCCTTCGCAAGAAGGGCGCCGCGACGCGCGATAAAAAGGCGGGGCGCTCCGCTTCGCAGGGCACCGTCGCTTCCTACATTCACATGGGCGGACGCATCGGCGTTCTCGTCGAAGTGAATTGCGAATCCGACTTCGTCGCCAAAAACGAGCTCTTCCAAAACTTCGCCCGCGACGTCGCGATGCACATCGCCGCCGCCGCTCCGCGCTTCATCACGCGCGAAGAAGTTCCCGCGGAAGAAATCGCCAAGGAAACCGAAATCGTCAAGGCTCAATGCGAAGGCAAACCCGCCGCCGCAATCGAAAAAATCGTCGCCGGCAAACTCGAAAAATTCTATTCTGAAATTTGCCTCCTCGATCAGCCTTACGTCAAGGACACGACCGGAAAAACCACCGTCAACGATCTCATCACCGAGCAAATCACGAAGACCGGAGAAAATATCAAAATCTCCCGCTTCGCTCGCTACCAGATCGGCGGCTGAGAAATCCCTCACACGATTTCCGAAAAAAAAGCGTTCCCGCACGGGAACGCTTTTTTTT